>DAOTWI010000087.1:0-4308 GCA_034436075.1 Roseiflexus sp. | reverse complement strand
CACCGCGTCCGAGTCGCCCGATGATGCGTTGTTCGTCTGGCGCACCGTGCGATCCGGTCAGATTGTTCGCCATCACGGGCATGTCACGATTGTCGGCGATGTGAATGCTGGCGCAGAGGTCGTTGCAGGCGGAAGCGTCGTTGTGTGGGGACGGTTGCGCGGGACAGTGCATGCCGGCGCGCTTGGCGATCGTACCGTGATCATCTGTGCGATCGAGTTGCGCCCGACACAGTTGCGGATTGCCGATCTGATTGCGCGCGCGCCGGATGGCGCGGCAGCCGGGCATCCAGAAGTGGCGTACATCGATGGCGATCAGATCGTGGTGGAGTCGTGGGAACGATACCGAAGGTCGAATCGCAGCGACCCGTGACGTCAGGGGTCGGGCTATTCATCCTTCAGGGAGAGAAGAACATGTCGCGGGTCATAACGATTACTTCCGGCAAAGGCGGCGTCGGCAAAACGACTTCGACCGCCAATCTTGGCGCTGCGCTGGCCATGCAAGGGCTGAAAGTCGCCGTGGTCGATGCCGACATCGGCTTGCGCAACCTGGACGTGGTTCTGGGTCTGGAGAACCGGATCGTCTATGACCTGGTCGATGTGGTTGAAGGGCGCTGCCGGTTGCGCCAGGCGTTGATCAAGGATAAGCATCTCCCTGATCTCTGTCTGCTTCCAGCGGCGCAAACGCGCGACAAAGACGCGGTGACGGCGGATGACATGATCGCGCTGACCAACCAACTGCGGGCAGAGTTCGACTATGTGCTGATCGACAGCCCGGCGGGGATTGAAGCCGGATTCCGCAATGCCATCGCCGGCGCCGATGATGTGTTGATTGTCACAACGCCGGAAGTTGCTGCCGTGCGTGATGCTGATCGGATTATTGGTCTGGTCGAAGCATTCGAAAAAGGGCATCCGCGCCTGATCATCAATCGCCTGAAGCCGCGCATGGTGAGCCGCGGCGAGATGATGAGCATTGATGATGTCCTGCAAATCCTGGCGATTGATCTGATCGGCGTGGTGCCCGATGATGAACAGATTGTGACCAGCACCAACCGCGGCGAAGTCGCTGTGCTGGACCGCAGTTCGCGCGCGGGGCGGGCGTTCGCCGAGATTGCGCGGCGCCTTGCTGGCGAAGATGTGCCGATCACGGTGTTTGACGATAGTCCAGGTCTTTTGAATCGCATTTTTGGCGCATTTGGCATTCGACCGAGGGGAAGTGAGCGATAGGGTTCTGTGTTTTCCGAGGATGGAGCCGTACTGAACCCTTTCGGCTATCGAGCGCAAACGAGGGATGCTATGAGTTTTCTGGATACATTGTTTGGCAAGCGTGAGCGCAGCTCCGATATTGCGCGTGACCGTCTGTTGACGGTGCTGGTTCATGATCGGGTCAAGTTGACGCCCGATATGATGGAGCAGCTCAAAGCCGAGCTTTCGGCAGTCATTGCGCGGTATGTGCCTTCGGTTGACGCTGGCGCGATTGAGGTGACGCTGCTGCGCGGCGAGGCGGTCGATCATCTGAAGGCGGATATTCCGCTGCGACGGACGCCGCAGAAGCTGTGAGGGGAACCGGGAACTGAGAACTGAGAACTGAGAACCGAGAACTGAGAACTGAGAACCGAGAACTGAGAACTGAGAACCGAGAACTGAGAACTGAGAACTGGAAATCAGGGGGTGGAGGTTGATACGTTCAACGTTCAACATGCAACATGCAACGCATTCCCTTCCACCTGCAACGTTAACCCTCTCCCCTGACAAACGTCAATCCCCGAATGACATCGGCGATTGTTTCGAGGAGCGGTTGCGGATACAACCCGATTGCCAGGCTTCCTCCCAGAAATACCAGCACAACGAGCGCAGCAATGAACGGTTCGGGCGCCAGATGACGCTGTGGCGGCAGGTCGAGTTCAGTTGTTCCCAGCATCAGCGGTGTTGCAGCAACGGGTTGATCTTCCGGCGCTCCAATTAACCAATCGCGCGCCAGGCGTGCGAGCGCCAGCAACGCCAGCGCCGACGCACCGATCAGCAGAATCAGCAAAAGCGCACTGGTGCGCGCTGCAACTTCATACAGAAGCATCTTACTCGCAAAACCGCTCAACGGCGGCAATCCAATCAGCGCCGCGCCGCTCCCCAGCAAACCGCTTCCTGCAATGGGCCAGCGCCAGAGCATGTCGCGCCGCATTGCTTTTGGCGGGCGTCCATCCGGTTGTTCCAGCAGCGCCAGCGAAATCATCAACAGCGGAACCGCCAGTATCTGATTGAAGGACTCGAACACAGCGCCCGCCAGCCCGATGGACGTCGTCGTCGCCAGCCCAAACAGGATCATACCGGCATTATAAACGACCAGATACCCGATAGTGCGTCGCGGGCAGTCTTGCACAAGCGCGAGAAACGCCCCGATCAGCGCCGCCAACGCGCCTGACCACGTCAGCAACTGCAAACCGCGTTCATTTTCCGCCACCAGCGCCGGAAAGAACTGGAAGACGCTGATCAGAAACAGCAGCCCCGTCGTATTCAGCACCACAATGATCAGCGCCGACGCCACCGGTGCGGCATCTTCCACCAGATCGGGCAGCCAGGAATGGAACGGCGCCAGCGCGATGCGTATGCCACACGCAACCACAATCAGCGCCAGCACCAGTCGCGGTGTGGTTTGATCGAGCGACAAGCCGGGGCGATAGACATTGATAAGCACAAATCCCATGTATGCCAGCGCCCCGGCGCATGCCATCAGCACCAGATACTTGAGCGCCGATGCAAGAACGCGGGGCTCGACCAGGGTTGGCGCACCTGTCGGCAGATCGACGATGGCGAGAACGGAGAGTAACCCGGCGCTCACCAGCAGCAATGCAACGACAAATGGTTCCTGGAGCAGCACGACAATCGCCGATGCAACTCCAATGATGACGAGCGCGATCGACACAAAATGCTCGCCATGGGGCAGGCGCCGGGTCGCCAGCGCCATCAGCGCAGTCACCGCCGGGAAGCCAGCCAGGAAAAGCCGTCCGAGCGGATCAAGATTGAGGGTAAGTCCAAGCAACCGCACCGGTTGATCGACGGGCATGAGCAGCACCAGCGCAAGCTGGGCGATCAATGCAGCGACCGCCACCCCAATAACCAGCTGCGTCTCCTTGCGGATGAGAAAACAACTTGCGCCAAGCGCCAGAGGAAAGGTTATGAGCAGCACGTAGGACATACAGTTCTGTCGAGATGCACCCGCGACGGCACGGATGCGCGGTCATCTTACCGGTTATACAATGCGCCAAGATCGAGCGTTTTGAGCCGGCCATACATCAGACCGCTCAGATACGCAACGGAAAGCGACAGCACAATAGTCGTCAGGCTCAACAACGCGAGCGGGAAGACCTGAACCGTGCTGGCAATTGCAGTGTAGACCAGGTCGATGCTGCTGACGACCAGCAGCAACCCCAGACCAATCTTCAGCGTATCGCCAGCAATCACGATGGTAAACAGACCGGTCAATCCCAGCCAGTACCACGCAAAATCGACTGTCTGACTGCCAATCGGATAGAGGCGCGGCAGCGCGAGGCTGGCAATTGCCGCCAGCACCAGCGCCCAAAATGGCACAACATACTCCGCTATGCGAAACGGCTCACTGGCGCGCTGCCGTTGAGCGCGGCGCGCCGCGCGGCGCAATTCCGCCAGCGAAAACTCATCAAGGTCTTCCAGGTTGTATTCGCGTGAGAAGGTGATCCCGGTGACTCCCAGGATCAGGCTGGCAGCCAGCCCGGTGATCACTTTGACCACAATCGTGGTACTGAGCGCAATCCCGCCAATGGCGAGATCGGGCGTGATGAACTGTTGCTGCGCCAGAAACCATGCAACGCTCAGATAATTGACGAACAGCGCCGGCGCCGTGATCCGCCAGTCGCGCAGCAGAAGGATGACCCCGCTGGAGACAGTCAGACCAATGATCGCCCAGTTGATCGGAAACGCCAGCATCGATTACCCCGCAGCAAACACAAGGATGACGACGATCAGCGCGACAAGGACGGCAGCCAGGTAATAGCGGCGACCCAGCACTGCCAGTCCCTGCCGGATTCGCAATGCAACCTGTGCAAGCCTGGAATGCATCATGTCTGGAAGTGCAGGCGCTGCAAGCCACGCCAGCCCGGCGAATGCCGCACCAATGGCATCAGGAGTTAGTGCAGACGACAGCCGCTCATCCAGCGGCGGCGCACGACGTTCGCGGGCGCGCCGCAAAGCGACCGGCGCACTGATCAGCAACAACGCAGCGCCGACTGACGCGATTGAGCCCGCGAGTCCCGGCAGGCGCGGGGCGTTGCTCACGGG
>DAOTWI010000086.1:0-2974 GCA_034436075.1 Roseiflexus sp. | reverse complement strand
CGCGGCTCCATAAACGCGCGCGTCTCCTGGTCGAGCGGCGCGCCGCCGCCGCGCATGGCGTCAATCGCCGCCTGCGTCTCAGGCGTCACTTCCGGGACGGCGCCGGGTTCTTCCTTCGCCTGGATTGGCTCTTCCTCTTCTTCACCCGCGCCTGCCGTCATCCGTTCTTCTTTTGCCGCACATTCCGCGCACATCCGTTGAATGCCGCTGGCAACCCGCGCCGTCTGCACCTCTTCGTCGCTCATGCGCAGCACCTGGTCTGCGACGCGGTCGGC
This sequence comes from Roseiflexus sp., assembly GCA_034436075.1. Classification (GTDB taxonomy): domain Bacteria; phylum Chloroflexota; class Chloroflexia; order Chloroflexales; family Roseiflexaceae; genus Roseiflexus. The sequence continues at coordinate 2,699 of DAOTWI010000086.1, read as the reverse complement.
TTCCTGTTCGTATGCGTCGCCGGGCGCGTTGACTGTAAGCCTGGTCTGAACCGCAGGCAATGAGGCGGGACGAATCGTGATGTTCTGCAGGGCATGCGACGCGCCAGTCAGATGGTCAGTGCGAGCAGGCGTTGCTTCATCGGCGCTTCGTTGAGGCGCGGTTGATGAAATGACTCGCCGTTCAACTCGCATGCGTTGCAGGCGCATATCTCGACTGATCATGACACTCTCCATCTGGATAAGGAACGGCAGAAGAACGTCAGCGACGGGCAGGCGCAGCGATTGCCACAGGTACGGCGATCTCGACCGGGCCAGCGACCTTCAGGCGTTGCCACCGCCGCACATCGGCGTAATCGATGCGAAATCGCGTACTCCCATCCGGCATTGTGACGGTATGCACCTCGAATGTATGTTCCGCTGACACATACCCCAGCACAAACGACAATCGTGGCGCCTCGTATGGAGCATCCGCCTCTTCCTGCGGCCGGTATGGATCGTGCGGCATCACTGGCAGCGACAGCCGCACGGTTTCGCTAAATGACTCGCCTGATGGCAACACGGTCACATATGGCACTTCCGGCGCCTCGACATCCATGTCGTCGGGAACATTGATCATCTGCTTACGAATATACAGCGTGCACTCGGCATCGACCATAGCATAAGCCAGGTTGGGATCGACCTGGAAGCCCGCCCTGCCGAGACGATGGAACAACTGGTTGACAAGGTAGATCGTTGATGGACTGCCATTGTCTATGGCATAGACAAGCGTCAACTGCTGGTGATCGACCTCGACGCGGTGCAGCGTCAACCGCACGCCGTCATCAATGTTTTCAACCTCAGGAGCATCGCTCATCATTGCATCCTAATATCGCGGTCGCAGCGGCAGACCAAACGCTCCACGAAAGCGATTCTCAGTAAAGACGGAATTGGCGAACTCGCCTAGACCGGTCGCCTGCAACTCGCGCCGGTTTACTCCTCCAGTTTCGCCGAGCGCCCGCGTACCGATCATCCCTGTCCAGGCATGGACCAGTTCGTGCGCCAGACCAATTGCGGGCGGACGGGTCATCCATTCTTCATCGCCGCCATACGGGTTCCATTCCCTGGTGTTGTAGCCGATGGTCACATTGGCGCCAGGACCGCGCGTGCCATCAGGGCGCTCGAACGAGTCGGGATTCGGGTTGTACGAAGTGGTGTTACCGCCTTTGCTCTCGCGAATCGTCAGTTGTTTGCCGCTGCCGACAATTGCTTCGATCAGTTCCATGCCAACGCTCTGGGTCAGCAACCAGGAAAGGTCCATCAGCACCGACGCCTTGAATGCCGCTGTCCCTGAGATATCGATTCCCGCCCCGCCGCTTTCAATCGATTCGATGACCGTCTCGATACGATGAAACGCCGACTCAGTCACCGGCCACTCGAGTTCGCTGTAGTCTGCAGGTCTGAGACCGACGGTATCAGGATACACGAGAAAGATGCCATATTTTGTCGCCTCAACGCGCGGTTCCATGGCGCTCTGATCCAGCGCAGCCGGAGCGCTGGCAGTTTCGCCGCCGTCCTGACGCTGAATCACCTGTTGGTTTGCAGCGCGGAGGCGCAACTGGTCGAATGCATGCCCGCCAGAAAGCGGCGCTATCGTCGCAATGTCAGAGCCGTCTGCACGGTGCAGCAGCGTCGCCGGCGCCGCTGGCTCAACAGGGCGACGACGTGGGACTGCAATTCGCTGGCGTTCGGACATTGTTCAACCCGCAATCCGCTTGTGAGCGTTGCGGTGCAACGCCCCTACCGGCAACCTTCTTGTGGGCGGTGCGGCGCGCCGCCCCGACCAGCGTGTGGGTGGTGCGGTGCAACGCCCCTACCGGCAACCTGCAACCTTCCACCTCGCGTCTCGCGCCTCACGCCTCCCTCACACCCACCCCGCAACTTCCGCCTCGGTCAATTGCTTTTCGAGTTTGGCGTACTCGGCGCGCGCGGCGCGCAGCAGGTGCGCCATCCGAATCGGCTCGCCCGCGTCGGCGGCGAGGAAGGCGGCATTGAGCGCGATATTGCGAATGTTGCCGCCAGCGACGTTCAACCGCGCCAGTTTCTCGAAATCCAGCCCCTCGGTCGGCGCGCCCGGCGGGAACGAACGCCGCCAGATCTCGGCGCGTTGCGCGGCATCAGGGAACGGGAACTGCACCACGAACCGGATACGGCGCAGAAACGCCGTATCCAGCGCACTCTTCAGGTTCGTCGTCAGAATGGCGAGACCGCGGTAGGCTTCCATGCGCTGGAGCAGGTAACTCACCTCGATATTGGCATACCGGTCGTGGCTGTCCTTGACCTCGCTGCGTTTGCCGAAGAGCGCATCCGCTTCGTCGAATAGCAGAATGGCGCCCCCCGCCTCGGCGGCGTCGAAAATGCGCCGCAGGTTCTTTTCGGTCTCGCCAATGTATTTGCTGACCACCGACGAGAGATCGATACGGTAGAGATCGAGGTGCAGTTCATTCGCCAGCACTTCAGCGGCCATTGTTTTGCCGGTGCCGCTGGCGCCAGCAAACAGCGCGCTGATTCCCAACCCGCGCGAACTGCGCGCGGCGAACCCCCAGGTTTCGTACCCCCGCGCCCGCTGCCGCACATGCGCCGCAATATCGCGCAACACCTGGCGTTGCGGCGCCGGCAGCACCAGGTCGTCCCACGCAACCGACGACTCGATCCGCTGCGCC
>DAOTWI010000085.1:0-4136 GCA_034436075.1 Roseiflexus sp. | reverse complement strand
TCATCCGCCAGCAACCGTTCGTAATCGACGAAATGTTCCGTTGCCCGACCAGGCGGCGGCGCCACACGGTCACTCGATGCGATGGCGTTCACCTTTGGCAATGACATTGCGTTTGCGCCGGGGCAATATCAACCAGGCAGCGAGGAAGGACGCGCGTTGCTGGCGCACGAGTTGACCCACACCATCCAGCAGACCGGCGGCGCGGCGCGGGTGCAACGGCAGACGGCGGGTGAAGGCGAGGAGGAGCATAGCGGCGCTGGCGATGCAGTGCAACCGCCGGTGACGCTAACCCATCCGCGGTTTACGCCCTTGCCGGCGTTGCGTGAGATTGCCGGGGGACGGCGCACCCTTTCGACGCGCGATAACGGCAGACCGGTGAAGGCGGTGCAGACGGCGCTGCTCGATCTGGGATACTCGCTGTTGCGGTTTCACGATGATGGCAGGCTCGGCAACGAAACCCGCGATGCGGTGCGTCAGTTTCGCGCCGACCGGCATCTTGCGCCTGGAGTGGATGTCGATTACACCGTGCTTGCCGTGCTCGACCGTGTGGCGCCGCCGCCTGGTCGGGCAACGGAACATTTCGTCGATTACGAACGGTTGCTGGCGGATGATCGCCTTGATTTTTCAATATCGCTTGGTTATGACGAAGGGCAGAGCCATGTCGAAGATGCCGAGTCCGCCCGGCAATGGCTCGAAGGTCAGGGGTTTGCGCTTAGTTCCGGCTCGCCTGCCGAGGGTGACGAGCGGTACGAGATGCGCCGGGATATCACCTATCCCAACGCTCAGGGAGAACGGGTGACGAAGAATGTGCTGGTGACGTTGCGCCTGATCACGCCGGGAGAAGGGGCGGCGCGGCGTTTTCTCGAAACACTGAACGATACAGAAATCATGACCTATGTGGGTCATGCACGCGGCGGCCTGGGACCTGATTTCGACGATAAGCACAGCGCGCGTGAAAATGTCGTTATTGGCGCCCACTCGCGGCTGCACGACCGGCCCGATACCAGCGTGCGCACGCCGCGCGACCCCTACTGGCGCAGTGTCGAAAGCGAGCGAACCAATACCCTGGAGGAAATGACCAGTCGCGGCGCATGGAACGAGCAGCGGTATCGGGTCTGGCTGTTCTACGCCTGCACCTCGCTCAACTACCAGGACGAACTGCGCGGCGGTTTGCTGCCGCCTGGCATGAACGGTGAAAATCTCGATATTTTTGGCACGAACAAAAGCGTTCCGATTGCTGCCGGGCTTGAGCCGACCTTTGCCATGATCGAAGGCATTCTCAATGCTCAGACGATGGAGCAGATCGTTCGCGCCATGCAGCAGCGCATGGAAGATGCATTGCGCGCCCAACCGAATGTGACGCAGCCTCGGTTGCGCGCTGCGTTGCGCGAGTTCCGCGATGCGTTCTATCGCGAAGGCGCTGGTGATAACCCGGCAGCGCCAGCGGTTGAGTAAATGCGAATGGGCGGGACGTTCTTCGTAACAGAGCAGGCATCGTTCTCCACAGCGCGTGGTATCAGTCTGCAAGACGGATAGGATGTCGCATGACCATGAATCAATCCCGCGCGAAGCAGAAGGCGCCGGTGGCGTTGATGCCCGCCAGGAAGCCATCTGATGCGCAGACGGATCGCGCTGCCAGCGGTGGCGCCGAGGCAGCGATCACGACAATGCGCGGCGGCGGCGCGCCGCTCGACCAGGAGACGCGCGCGTTTATGGAGCCGCGCTTCGGGCACGATTTCAGCCGGGTGCGCATTCACACTGATGCACGCGCCGCACCCGTCGCACGGTCACTCGACGCGCTGGCGTTCACCGTCGGCAATGACATTGCATTTGCGCCGGGGCAGTATCAGCCGGGCAGCGATGCCGGGCGCGCGTTGCTGGCGCACGAGTTGACCCACACCATTCAGCAAACCGGCGGGGCGGCGCGGGTGCAGCGGCAGACGACGCCTGATCTGCACGGCAGTGGTGCGAATCTGGGTCTTCCCAGCAATATGCAGACACCCTCCTCCGGCAGTTCGCAGGGCGGCGGCGGACGACGCATGATCAGCTACGGCAGCCGGGGGCAGGATGTCGCCGATGCGCAGCAGTTGCTCAACCAGCATGGCGCAGCGCCGCCGCTGGCGGTGGACGGCATCTTCGGACCAAAGACGCGCCAGGCGACGATAGAGTTTCAGAGGAGTCACGGGCTTGCGCCCGACGGCATTATTGGACCGTTGACCTGGGGCGCGCTGGATTCGGGAGCGCCGGGACCGCAGCCGCAACAGCCGGGACCGCAGCCGCAACAGCCAGGACCGCAGCCGCAGCCGGTGGAACGCTGGACGAATGAAGACCGGGCGATGGTTGCCGCGCATGTTCAGCCCGGCGTGTTGACGGCGTACCAGGCATCACGGATTGAACCGGCGGTCATGGCGCTTTCCGACGATGAGTACACCGCCTTCCGCGCGCTGTTGCAGAGCGCGGGTTCCAGCATGGAACGCGCATTTCTGTGCAAGGCGCTGGCAGCCAGTCGCTCACTGAGCGACATCGCCGAGTTCGCCGCCACGATCCGCGGACTGAGCGACAACTGGTTGGTGCGCAACCTGAACGTGGTGGACCTGAACGAAGCGGATGGCGTCGAGCGCGGCATCATTCAGCAGTACGGCAACAGTTGCGGTCCCACATCGGTGCAGGTCATTCGCGCCTCCGCCGACCCGATCTACGCGCTGGCGCTGCGATCCGCCGGACCAATCGAAAAGGCGTCGGAACATGCCGTCAGCGCCCCGGACACCATTCCCAACCAAATGCTCGCTGGCGAGCAAAAGGCGATCCTCGACACCCATGCCGCGGCGGGAACCGGCAATCCGGCGACTGATCGCACCCAGCCTACCGGCGGTGCGTGGGTCGAGGCGGAAATGAATGCGCTCTCCAGCGCGACCGGCGTGACCTACCAGACACAAATCGTTGGCACGCAGATCACGCTCGATGCGGCGCTCGATGTGCTGAGAACCAACCTGACCGCAGGGATTTTCGTGCCAATTGTTGTTGGCAGCAGCGTTGGCAACACGGCGCACTATGTGATGGCAATGGCTATCAGCGGCAACCGCATCCAGATTCACGACGTCGCCACCGGCGACACCGTCTGGCGCACCGAGCAGGAGTTCAAAGACAGCACGCTGAACCTGCCGAGCGGGCACACAATGTTGACCGCCATCGACGTGCCATCGGCTGTGCCGGCGGCGCAGCCGCAACCCGCAACGCCGTAGGCGTGCTGAGCGCAAGGAGAACCAATGCCGATTGATCCGCACCGCGACTACACGCGCCAGGAGCAGCTCGACCTCGATCTGACCGGGCTGTTTTCCGAAGGGCTGCGCGATGAAGGGGGACGGCTGCCGCTGGCGTTACAGGGGATCGGCAGCGCGGCAATGGCGCTGCAAGTCGAAGCGGCGGGCGTGCCGCTGCCAATGTTCAACCGCATGCTGACGACCGCCAACGAGATCAGCCTGAAACGCGCCAGCGCCATGCCCGAAGAGCTGGTCGAAGAACTGGAGAAGCGCGGGTTCCCGCAGATCGCGCGCATCATTCGCGCGGGTGTCACCGCCTGCCGTGATGAAGACGATTACCGCAATTTGGTGCGCTGGCTCATCCAGGTGCGCAACCTGATCGTGTTTCGCGCGCAGGCAGGCGGCGCTGCCTCTCGAAAGTGACAGACGATGATCGCAGATGTTCATCTTGCCATTCGCCATATGATCCTGAACCGTGGCTTGATCCCGGCGGATGAGGTTGACATACGCTTCGAGCGCCCGACGAAGGAATGGGTCCAGTCGCTGGTGCGCCCGACGATCAATCTGTATCTGTTCGATATTGATGAGAACGTCGATCTGCGCCAGACGAACATGCCAGTGATGCGCGGCGGCAGCGGCGCGGCGTATCGCATGCCGATGCGCCGCTTCGATCTGCGCTACATGGTAACGGCATTCACCACGGTCGCGGCTGATGAGCATCTGCTAATCTATCGCGTGCTCGCCACGTTGCTGCGATTTCCGACGCTGCCGCCGTCGTCGCTGGCGGCGGCAATGGCGATTATTGCAGGACGCGAGGGGTACGCTGCCGAAGAGGCGCGCTTCATGGCGCTCGCCGGGGCTGGCGAGCGCACCACG
>DAOTWI010000084.1:0-6849 GCA_034436075.1 Roseiflexus sp. | reverse complement strand
GCCCCGGTTTCGATCCGCGCGGGTTGGCGTTCAACCCCGCTGCGCCCGACCGTCAGGCGGAAAACCGGCGGATCGACGAGTACTGGCGCGCGATCAACGCCGAAGGCGCCGGGCAGCCGTTGCTCAACCGCGCTACGCAGGGACGGTATGCGCCCGGTTCGACGTTCAAGACGGTGACCGCCGTGGCAACGCTGCTGTATCCTGAGCAGGGACGCCCCGACGCCATCGATTGCCCCGACCAGCGCCCAACCGAACCCGGCGCGCCGCCGGTGGTCAATGCCGTGCGCACGGGATTGGAGGGGATCATCCGTTCGACGCCGTTTCCTGCTGAACCGAACCTTGAACGAGTCTATGCCTTCTCGTGTAATACGGCGTTTGCGGAATATGCGCTGCGCCTCGGTCCTGATCCGCTGATTGATACCGCCCGCCGTTTCGATATCTATCGCCCGCAGGATGCGCCGAACGTCTACAGCGGCTTCGCCGATCTGCCCGCCCTGCCGAGCCTGCTCTACGTCAACCCCGGTTTTCTCACCAGCCGCGCTGCGCTTGCCGATACCGGCTTCGGTCAGGGTGAGTTGCAGGTCACCCCGTTGCAGATGGCAATGGTTGCAGCAACCATTGCAAATGATGGTATGATGATGCGACCATTCCTGGTTTCGGATATTGTCCGCCCGGATGGAACGACCGTGGTGCGTAACGGTCCTCGCCCGATCCGGCGGGTGATGCCGGTGGATGTCGCGGCGCGTATGCGCGCGAATATGCGCGCTGCTGTGGCGTATGGGTTCGGCAAAGCGGCGGATGCGGTTCCTGGCGTCGAAGTGGGCGGCAAATCCGGCACGGCTGAGTATCCCTGCCCGACATTGAATAATCCTGCAAAATTGTGCGCCCACGCCTGGTTTATTGCAATTGCGCCCGTTGATCAACCACGTTTTGCGGTCGTCGTGATGATCGAAAATGGCGGTGAAGGTTCGCGCCTTGGCGCTGAAGTGGCGGGTCAGGTGCTGAGAGCCGCTTTCGAGATGGTGAAATAGGTCTGCAACGGGCGGATGAACGTTGCAGACGCGCTCCGGGTGATTGTGCGGATGGGTCTCAAACATGCTCTGCTTCGACTGGGCGCGTTCGTCGGCATCGTGACGCTGACGGGCTGCGGCATTGCGCCAGCGGCGGCAGTGACCGCCACATCGGTGGCTGCAAATACGCCATCTTCCTGGACTGCCGGGATTGCGACATCCGGCGCGCCGACCCGTATGCCTGCCACGGCAATACCGCTTCCGTCTCCAACTCCCATCCCGACGCCATTGCCAACGCGCGCTCCGACGCCGGATGTTCCTCCACTTGATGAACGGCTCCAGATGTTCGATGAGGTCTGGCGCATTGTGAACGACAAGTATCTCTATGCTGATTTTGGCGGCATTGATTGGGAAGGGCTGTATCCTGAATATCGCGCACGGATTATGCGGGCGCAATCGCGCGATGAGTTCTACGCAGCGATGATCGATATGGTCGCGCAACTGAATGATAACCATTCGCGTTTTGTCCCGCCTGCCGCCGTTGAAGCGGAAGATGCCGTCGCCAGCGGCCGTGAGATACAGGTTGGCATTGGCGTGATTGTTCAGCCAAAGCCGGATGGCGGGTTTGTGCAACAGGTGTTCCCGGAAAGCCCCGCAGCGCGCGCTGATATTCGCCCGCGCGACCGGATTGTGGCGGTGAATGGACGCCCATATACGGCGTCCGATGGCGATCTTCAGGGCGATATCGGCACATCGGTGCGCCTGACGATTGCGCGCCCCGGTGCAAAACTGCGCGATGTCCTACTCACCCGTCAGGAGGTGCGCGCCAGCGTACTGCCGTACTACCGCCGCTTCCCTGGCGATATTGCCTATGTCTCCGTGCCGACGCTCTGGGTCCGCGATATGGGAGAACAGGTGAGCGGCGCTCTCACCGATCTGGTGGCGAGCGGACCGTTGCGTGGTCTGATCATCGACCTGCGCTCGAATCGCGGCGGGTGGGGCGAGGTGCTGTCGGGGGTGTTGAGCCATTTCGTGCGCGGGCAGGTCGGCGTCTTCTTCGGACGTGATTACGTGCGTCCGCTGGTGATCAATCCGCCTGCCGGACCCGATATGCGCAACCTCAGCGCCGGTCTGGTCGTGTTGATCGATGAAGAGACGGCGTCCTACGCCGAGGTGCTGGCGGCAGTGTTGCAGGCGGAAGCAGGCGCTATCGTTGTTGGGGCGCGGTCGGCAGGGAACACTGAAACGATCTATGCCCACGCGCTGCGCGATGGTTCGCGCCTCTGGCTGGCGCAGGAAGGGTTCCGCCTGCGCAACGGGTCGGACCTCGAAGGGCGCGGCGTGATTCCCGATGTGCTGCTCGAAGTTGATTGGACACGCTACAGCGAAGCTGATGATCCTCAGTTGCTCGAAGCCCTGCGGTTGCTTGGCGGAGGACCAAAGTGATGCGACGCGCGGCGACCATCGAACGACAGACTGGCGAAACCAGCGTGGCGCTGACGCTCAATGTCGATGGCGCCGGCAATGCCGAGATTGCCACCGGCATCGGGTTCCTCGATCACATGCTGCACCTGTTCGCTCGTCACGGTCTGTTTGATCTGACGGTGCGCGCCACCGGCGATCTCCACGTCGATGAGCACCATACGGCGGAGGATGTCTGCATCTGCCTGGGGCAGGCGTTCGACCGGGCGCTCGGCGAGCGTCGCGGGTTGGTGCGCACGGCGCATGCGTATGTCCCGATGGATGAGGCACTCGGCTTTGTTGCCGTCGACCTGAGCGGGCGCCCCTACTGTATAGTGGATGCCGCGTTTGTGACGCCCCGCGTCGGGCAGCTTGGCACGGATCTGATTGCTCATCTTTTCGAGAGCATTGCCGTGCATGGGCGCATGAACCTGCACGCGCGCGTCCTGTATGGTCACAACGACCATCACAAGGTTGAGGCGCTGTTCAAGGCGCTTGGGCGCGCGCTCGACGCAGCGACGCGCATCGATGAGCGCCTTGGCGGCGCCGTTCCCAGCACGAAAGGGGTCCTATGAAACTCGATGCAACACTCGTGGTCGATGCGCGCCGCCTCAACGAAGCTGGCAAAATTGCGCGCGCCGCCGAAGCCGTGGGGTTCGCCGCGCTCTGGACGCCGGAAACCCAGCATAATCCCTTTCTGCCGCTGACGCTGGCAGCCGATCACACCGCCAACATTGAGTTGGGGACAGCGGTAGCCATCGCGTTTGCGCGCAGCCCAATGGTGACGGCGCAGATCGCCTGGGACCTTCAGGCGTTCTCAGGCGGGCGCTTCATCCTGGGGTTGGGCACGCAGGTGAAGGCGCATATCGAACGGCGCTTCGGCATGACCTGGGACCCGCCGGTTCCCAAATTGCGCGAGTACATTCAGGCGCTGCGCGCGATCTGGCAGGCGTTTCAGACTGGCGGCAAACTCGATTTTCGCGGTCAGTTCTACAACCACACCCTGATGTCGCCGTTCTTCAACCCAGGCCCGATTGCCGATCCGCACATTCCCATCTACATCGCTGGCGTTAACGAAGGGTTGGCGCGCCTGGCGGGCGAGGTGTGCGACGGCTTTCATGTCCATCCGTTCCATAGTGTAAAGTATATCAATGAGATTGTCCGGCCGCAGGTGGCGGCTGGCGCGACAAAGGCGGGACGCGATCCGTCGCAGGTGAGCCTGACAAGCAGCGTGTTTCTGATTACCGGTCCCGACGAGGCGAGTATGGATGGCGCTCGCGCCTTTGTACGCGAACAGATTGCGTTCTACGCCTCAACGCCAACCTACCGCGTGGTGCTGGCGTGCCACGGCTGGGAGGACGTCGGCGAGCAACTGTCGCGCCTGGCAGCCACGCGGCGCTGGTCCGACATGGGGGCGCTGATCACCGATGAGATGCTCGATGTCTTCGCCGTCACCGCTCCGCTCGACCGGATCGGTAAGGCGTTGCGCGAACGTTACAATGGCGTCCTTGATCGGGTCGGCAGTTACCTGCCGTACACGCCAGGTCCGCTCGATGAGGTGTGGCGGCAGGCGGTGCGCGATGTGATCGGCGGGGAATAATTCACGGAGGCGTAACGATGTCGTTGCCAATTGCCATACCAATTGAAAAGATCGAGGCGTTTTGCCGCAAGTGGAAGGTGCAGCGCCTGTGGCTCTTCGGCTCAGTTCTGCGGGAAGACTTCGGTCCTGAAAGCGATGTGGACGTGATGGTCGAGTTCATGCCCGAAACTGTGTGGAACCTTCTTGACATGGTCGAGGCGGAACAGGAGTTGAGCGAAATAGTGGGACGTCCTGTGGACCTGGTCGAGCGGCGGTGCGTGGAGCAAAATGACAACTGGATTCGACGCCGTCACATTCTCGAACATGCGAGTCTATTGTATGTGGCGTGATGAGGCGACCCTTCTTGATATCGCGCAGGCGGTCCGCAGGGGTATTACCTTCGTTGAGGGTGTGGATGAAGCGTCTTTTATTGCCAACGCCGAGAAGCACTGGGCGGTTGTCGCGCAACTGCTCGTCATTGGCGAAGCAGTGACACGCCTGTCCAGCGAATTCACAGCCTCTCACCCTGAAATCGAATGGTCCAGGATTGTCGGCATGCGCAACCGCCTCATCCATGGCTACGACAAGATTCGGTGGGAACTTGTCTGGAGAACCGCGACAGATGCTGTCCCGAAGTTGCTGGCGCAAATTGTGCCCCTCCTTCCACCGGAAGAGCCGTAGTGCTGCAACATGCTCGACAATGCCCGCCTCTCACGCGCCGCGTCTGATGCTGACCCGTTTGCTTCCGCTCACCCTGGCGCTGCTGTTCGCACTGATCCCGGCGCACCCCGGCAGGGCGCAGGGCGATTTCTCGCTGCGCTTCTACGGTACAGGGCGCGATGGCGTTGATCGCGTCGTCATTCCGCTCGATGCGCCGCCGCGTCCGGTCGATGTCGGCGGCGATTTCACCATCGAGTTCTGGCTCAAGGCGATCCCCGGCGAGAATGCCGCCGCTCCCTGCACCCCCGGCGGCGACAACTGGATCAATGGCAATATCGTGATCGACCGCGATGTCTACTTTGCTGGCGATTACGGCGATTACGGCATCTCCCTGGCAGGCGGACGGGTGGCGTTCGGCGTCAACAACGGTGCGGAAGGAACGACGCTCTGCGGTCGCGCCGATGTGACCGACGGGCGCTGGCATCATCTTGCAGTCACGCGCTCCGCCGCCGACGGCGCGCTGGCGATCTTCGTCGATGGACGCCTCGATGCCAGCGGCGACGGTCCGGCCGGCGACGTCAGTTACCGCGATGGACGCATGACGCCGTACCCCGCCGATCCGTTCCTGGTGATCGGCGCCGAGAAGCATGACGCCGGTCCTGAATACCCGTCGTTTCGCGGCTGGATCGACGAGGTGCGCATGTCGCGCGTCGTGCGCTACCGCGAACCGTTCATCCCGCCAGCCGCGCCGTTCACTCCCGATCCCGACACGGTTGCGCTGTATCATTTCGACGAAGGCGGGGGCATGACAGTGTACGATACGTCGGGTGCGCCGGGCGGTCCGAGCAACGGATTCCTGCGCGCCGGCGGATCGCCTCCCGGTCCTGAATGGTCAGACGATACCCTGTGGCAGCGTCCGGTGGAACCGGCGGCTGCGACGACTTCTCCCCCCGTGCAAACCGCGCCGCCAACCCCGCAGCCATCGCCGGATGTTGCGGCTGCTGCCGAAACCGCGTCTCCAACCGCGCCTGCGTCATCCGTCACGCCACTGGTGACGACGATTCCCGCCCTCCAAGAAGCGCCGACCGCTCCAGCAGTCATTCCTTCTCCGGTTGCCGCGCCTGCTGCGTCTGCCGATCCGCTGTTCTGGCTGGTCGGCGTCGTTGTCGCAGGGTTGCTGCTGGCAGGCGCCGGGCTTGCGCTGATACTGCGGCGGAAGCAAGAATAACCCACAATTCATCCTGTCAGAAAATGGCTTCATTGCCTGATAATGCTGCAATCGTACAATTAGACCGTGTGTTGTTAAGAGAAGGGGTTGAGATGCGCAGTCATCGTTTCTGGTTCACGTCCATCCTGATGGCGCTCATCGGCATTGCCTGGCTCCCTTTTGCGTCCCCGGCGCCCGCCTCCCTGGCGGAACCTGCGAGCGGCGGCTTTGCGCTCCAGTTCTACGGCAATGGCGTGACTGACATCGACCGGGTCAAGGTGCGGATCGACCCGCAGGTTCCCGCCGACGTCGGCGGCGATTTCACCATTGAGTTCTGGATGAAAACGACCGCCGCCAGCGGCTCCTGTTCGCCAGGAAACACCGGCGACGGCTGGATCACTGGGCGAACGATCATTGACCGTGATGTGTACGGCGGCGGCGATCACGGCGATTACGGCATCTCGCTGGCAGCGGGACGCATCTGCTTTGGCGTGGCGCAAGGGTCATCAGGTCGCACCATCTACGGCGCCACGAATGTGGCGAATGGACAGTGGCGCCATATCGCCGTGACGCGCAACACGAGCACTGGTCAGATGCGCATCTTCGTCGATGGACAACTCGACGCGCAGGGAACCGGTCCCACCGGCGACATCAGTTACCGCAACGGGCGCATAACAGCGTATCCGAACAGCGACCCCTTCCTGGTCTTCGGCGCCGAGAAGCACGACGCAGGATCGGCATATCCGGCATACATCGGTCTGCTCGACGATATCCGCATCTCGAATGGGGTGCGCTACACCGACGCCTTCACCCGTCCGACGGCGCCGCACGCGGCGGATGGGCAAACCGTCGCGCTCTACCGGTTCGACGAGGGGAGCGGCACGACAATCAGCGATTCGGCGCCGGGCGGCGGCAGCCCCGGTGAGCGACGG
>DAOTWI010000083.1:0-2062 GCA_034436075.1 Roseiflexus sp. | reverse complement strand
GCGCTGGTCCATCCCGACGCCGAGCTGGCGGTCGCGCGGGCGGCGGCGGCGATGGGGACAATCGCGGTCTTCGGAACCGGCGCACACCACAGCATTGAGGAGGTGGCGGCTGCAAGCAACGGGACGCTCTGGTTCCAACTCTACTGCTACGACAGCCGTCCGGTCGTGGAACGCATCATCCGGCGCGCTGAGGCTGCGGGTTGCCGCGCACTGGTTGTCACCGTGGATGGCGGTCACTACGACTCGCGGCGCGAGCGGAATATGCGCAACCGCTTTCGCCTGCCCGCAAGCCTGCGGCTGGGCAACCTGGTCGGTGTAGGAATGGACGACGAGGTGCTACGAACCGAAGGCGCGCCCGGGTTTCTGGCGCAGGCGCGTTCGATGCCGCCGACCTGGGACGACATCGCGTGGATGCGCTCGGTAACGCATCTGCCGTTGATCCTGAAGGGCATTATGACCGGCGAAGATGCTGCGCGTGCAGTGGAGCTCGGCGTGGATGGCGTGATTGTCTCAAACCATGGCGGACGCGGCGTGGACTGCACGCTGGCGAGCATTGAGGCGCTGCCTGAAGTGGTCGAGGCGGTCGCCGGGCGCGCGACGGTCTTGCTGGACAGCGGCGTGCGGCGTGGGACGGATGTGCTCAAGGCACTCGCGCTTGGGGCGCAGGCGGTTCTGATTGGCCGGCCCGTGCTTTGGGGACTGGCTGTGGACGGCGAGACTGGCGTGCGCCGGATCTTCGAGATTCTGCGCGACGAGATCGACACGGCGCTCGCACAACTCGGACGGCCAGGCGTGGCGAGCGTGGATCGCAGCATGGTCGTGCTGCCGTAGACCGGATGCATATCACAGCGAAGGAGACAGACATGGACACACTCCGGTTCGGGTTGCTCGGCTCTGGCTACATGGGCGGAAGTTACGCCGAGTGCATTGTCCGTTACACCACGCGCGCGACGCTGACGGCTGTCGCTGGCGGCTCACGCGCTCCGGCGCTGGCTGAGCGCTACGGCGTGGCGTATGAGCCAGAGTACGCGGCTCTGCTTGCGCGGCCCGACGTTGACGCCGTGCTGATCGCCACGCCGCACGACGGGCACTGCGAGCAGGTCATCGCAGCGGCGCGCGCTGGCAAGCATGTGCTTGTCGAGAAGCCAATGGCGACCAGCGCGGCTGAATGCGACGCGATGATCGCCGCCTGCCGCGAGGCTGGCGTGGTGCTGGAGGTTATCAAGACGCTGCGCTTCCGCGGAAGCGTGGCGCGCGCGCTCAATTTGATCGCCGACGGCGCAATCGGCGTGGTTCGGATGATCCATGGACGCTCGCTGTTTGTCTCGACTGAGACCGACGGCAAACACTGGGCTGACCAGCCCGAAAATGGCGGCCTGCTGCTCGACATGGGCTGCCACAACTTCGATATCCTGAGCGCCTTTGCTGGTTCGCGCCCACGGCGGATCTTCAGCAACGTGATGACCTACGACGCGCCGGAGCATACCCGTCGCAACGCAATGTCTCAAGTTTTGTACGAGAGCGGCGCCGTCGCACAGATGTGGATGTCGTTCGAGTTGCCGCGCCCCGGCATACCCGACTCATTGCACCGCTACATCGTTGTCGGCGAGCGTGGCATTCTCGACATCGACGGCTACGGTAAGCTGCTGCTCGGACGCGATGACCGCTGGGAGTTGGTCTGGGAGCAACCGCCAATCGACTACATTAATCGCCCGCTCGACCCGGTGCGGCTCGAAGCGTTTTACCTTCAGGTCCAGGCGTTTGTGGACGATGTGCTCGACGGTCGTTCGCCGACCGTGAGCGGCGAGGAGGGTCGCGCGGCGGTCGCCCAGGTCGAGGCGGCATGGAAGTCGTCGCGCACCAGTCAGGCGGTCGAATTGCAGTTCTGATTGAGCAAGGGGACGCAACCTGTGACGACTGTGCTGGTGCTGGACCCCATCCCTGAGCTGGCGCCGTACCAGCTTGAGCAAGAAACGGCCGCGGCGTTCGGGGCGACGTTCGTGCTTGGCGACGGAACCCTGCGCGATGCCGAGGTCATCCTGAACACGGGCGCGATGGCGTT
>DAOTWI010000082.1:0-6069 GCA_034436075.1 Roseiflexus sp. | reverse complement strand
GCTCAACACCCCTTCCATCCGGTCGCGCACCAGCGCCACCACTTCGTCCACTTCCGCTTCCGGCGCTTCGAAGATCAGTTCGTCGTGCACCTGGAGCAGCATGCGGGCGCGCAGATCGCGGCGGCGCAGTTCCGCATCGACTGCGATCATCGCCAGTTTCATGATGTCTGCCGCCGTGGACTGGATCGGATGGTTGATTGCCTCGCGCTCGGCGGCCTGCCGCCGCGGACCGGAGGTGCGCAGATCGAACATGGGGCGGCGGCGCCCGAAGAGCGACTGCACATACCCTTCGTTCCGCCCGGTTTCCAGCGTGCGGTCGATGTAGTCGCGGATGCGGGGGAATTCATTGAACAGGCTGTCGATCAGGGTGCGCGCCTGTTCGCGCGAAATGCCCAGGCGCTGCGCCAGCCCAAACGGGCTGATGCCATAGATGACACCAAAGACGACGGTTTTGGCGATCCGCCGCTGATTCTTATCCACTGCGTTGAAACCGACGCCAAACAGACGCGCGGCGGTAGCGGCGTGAATGTCGCGTCCTTCGATAAACGTCTGGGTCAGGTTCGGATCGCCAGTGATGTGCGCCAGCACGCGCAACTCGATCTGCGAATAGTCGGCGGCGATCAACACGTGCCCCGGCGCCGCGATGAAGCCGCGCCGCACCTCGCGCCCCTCGTCGGTGCGGGTCGGAATATTTTGCAGATTGGGCGAATTGCTGCTCAACCGCCCGGTCGCCGCGCCGAGTTGATTGTAGTCGGTGTGGACTCTGCCGGTCTCCGGGTTGACGAGCGCCGGCAACTCATCGATATAGGTCGATTTGAGTTTGCTCAGGCGACGGTGGCGCAGGATCAACTCGATGATGCCGGTAGAATCGTGTTCCTGCAATTCTTCGAGCGCCTGCGCTGTCAGCGAGTAGCGCCCCGTCCGCGTGCGTTCAAGACCGGCGGTGGGCAGGTTGATCTTGGGACCGAAGAGCACCTCGCTCAACTGATCGCCAGAGTTGATGTTGAATGGCTGCCCGGCGATGGCGAAGATCTGCCGCTCAATCTCTGCAAGTTCCCGACCCATGCGCTCGCCAAGCGCCCGCATATACGGAACATCGAGCAAAATGCCCGCCTGTTCCATCCGCACCAGCACCGGGACGAGCGGCATTTCCAGGCGATAGAAAATATCGGCAATGCTGCCGGCGGCGCGCAGTTTCGCTTCGAGCGCCGGTTTGAGGCGCAACGTCATATCGGCGTCGGCGGCGGCATACGGCGTGGCGCGCGCAATCGGCACTTCGGCGAAGGTGACCTGGTTCTTCCCTTTGCCGATCAGTTCGCCAATCGCATCGAGCGGCTCAGCGAGTTCCAGTTCGTAAAACGCCAGGTCTTTCAGATTGCGGCGTTTGTCGAGCAGCCCGGCTGCCAGCATGGTATCGAACGACAGCCCCTCGACCGGGATTCCGGCGCGCTCCAGCACTTCGATGTCGAACTTGGCGTGATGAGCAATCTTGGGGAGCGCCGGGTCGGCGAAGAACGGACGCAGCGCCGCGATCACCCGCTCACGCAGTAGTTGGGCCTCGCCGGTGGTATGCCCAACCGGAATGTACCACGCCCGACCGGGGACCGTCGCGAGCGACAAACCGACGAGATCGTCGCGCAGCGGATTCATGCCGCGCGTCTCGGTGTCGAACGCAATCAGCAGCGCAGCGGCAAGTTCGGCAATCACCGCTTCCAGGTCTTCGTCGCTGCACGCAGCGCGGTACTCGCCTGGCGCCGCGCGCAGTGGCGCTTCGATGTGCATTACAGGAGGCGGCGCCTCTGCATCGCCGAAGAGAGTCAACTGCTGCGGTTCGGCGGAAGACTCGGGCGTGGCAGGCGCTTCCGGCGCGAACATATCCACCTGGCGCGGCGCTGCTTCCGACTGCGGCGCGGATGGCAACGATTGCACAGCAGTGGTGCTGCTGGCGGGAGGAAGGCGTTTGACGAGTGACGCGCCAAACTCGAGTTCCTGGAAGACGGCAATCACCCGGCTGCGGTCGTAGTCGGCGAGCGTCGCCGCCGCGAGATTGAGCGTCACCGGCGCATCACACACAATCGTCGCCAGTTGCTTGCTGAAGAGCGCAATGTCGCGCTGCCCTTCGAGGTGCTTCCGGTAGCGCTTCGGCGCTTCGTGCAGATGGTCGTACAGGTTCTCGATCGTGCCGAACTGATTGAGCAGCGCAATCGCGCCAGCCTCGCCGATGCCTTTGACGCCGGGGATATTGTCGGACGGATCGCCCTTCAAGCCACGCAGGTCGGCGAGTTGATCGGGGCGCAGCCCTTTGTAGCGTTCCGCCACCTCTGCGACGCCGTAGCGCGTGGTATTTTTCGGTCCGCGGAGGTACGGATTGTTGAGGAGCACGGTCACGTGCTCATTGACAAGTTGGAGCGTATCGGTGTCGCCGGTGAGGATCAGCGTATCGACGCCGCGTTCGGTCGCCTGGCGCGCCAGCGTGCCGATCACATCATCGGCTTCGTATCCTTCGGCGGTGTAGATCGGAATATCGAACGCCGCCAGCACCTGTTTGATGCGTTCGAGTTGCTGCTCGAACTCCGCCGGGGTTTCAGCGCGGTTCGCCTTGTATTCGGCGTACAGATCGTCACGGAAGGTTTTGCCGACATCGAACGCCACTGCGGCATACTCCGGCTGATACTCCTCCATGGCGTTGAGCATCGCCGAGGTAAAGCCATAGACCGCATAGGTCGGCTCGCCGGTTGAGGAGCGCAACCCAGCTTCCGCCAGCGCATGGAAGGCGCGGTACGCCAGCGCGTGACCATCGATCAGCAACAGCAGCGGACGTTTCGATTCCACAGGACGCTCACTTCGCCATCTGGCGCTTCAGCGAGTAACACGGATATTCTAGCGCATTCTGTGGAGCGCGACAAACGATCCGGCAAAAAACGCGCACTCGTGGGCTTTGAATTATCCGCCTTGTAGCCCGGCGGCTGAAGCCGCGGGCTACGGGTGCGCAGCCCGCCTGCGCGGGCTATATCTGGCAATACCGGATTATTTCTCAAACGCCATACGCCGCGGGCTACGGAGAGCGAAGCCCGCCTGCGCGGGCTGGACCGGACGATGCGGTTTCCCAACAACCTTCACACCGGATACTGTTCGAAGCAACTCACACAAAGGCGCGAAAGTTTCGGCACGCGCCGATTACGCGACGTTCTGCAACTCCTCGCGCACAATGCGCCGCAGCAACTCCTCCAGCGATTGCCGCTCGATATAGTCGCGCAGCGCCTGATTGATCGCAGTCTGATAATTACCGCCGCCCGCCTCTTCAACCCGTGACCGGAACCATTCGATAATGTCGTTATCCAGGCGAATGGTGATGCGCGTTTTTCCCGCCGGTAAAGGCTCAACTGCGCCACGTTTTCCCCGACTGAAATCGTACTCGTCTTTCATTGCCTCTTCCCCTCGTACTGCTGGCGTTCACGACGAGTCGCTTTACGCGCCGAAATACCTGAAAAGAGTATATGTACAATCGTACACAAAGTCAAGGTGCGATGATCATCACCCCCGCGCCAGCAGCGCCTCTCGCGCCATGGTGCGCATCCCCAGCCAGATCAGGACGGCATCGATCAGCCACAGCGCGAAACCGACAACAACTGCGGCGCCCACGCTCAGATAGAGCACACCAGTCACCTGCCCGATCACCAGCGCCAGCACCAGCAGCACCAGCGAGCCGCTGATCTGATACGCCCCCATAAAGGTCTGGACCCTGGCGGAGATCATGACGGTGACCGCCATGCCCAGCACGGCGATGGCCGTTGCTTCATGCCTTTGCTGAACGTGGCGACCCGATCATTAGCGCGCCGGGAGAGATTGAAGAAATCCAGCGCCTCGTCCACACGCTGAGCCAGCAGGGATTCGGGCACACCGTACAAAGCGCCGAAGATGACCAGATTATCGCGGGCAGTCAACCGCTCGTAAAGCGAAGGGGTCTCGGTCAGCACGCCGGTCTACCGGCGCGATGCACTGCCCTGCGTCACCGGATTGAGCCCCAGCACCCGCATCTGTCCTTCGGAGGGGGTCAGGACACCATTGAGCAGACGCACAGTTGTCGTCTTGCCGGCGCCGTTAGGTCCGAGCAGACCAAAGACCTCACCCTCTTCGACGCAGAAGGTCACGCCATCCACGGCGGTGATGGACTTGAAGCGGCGCGTCAGGCGCTCAACCTGAATTACAGCAGTCATCAACCGCCTCCTTTTTCGGAGGGCCCCTGGTTAGACGGTTGCGCTGATCGGGAATGTTGCGTGCGCCAGCGGAGGGGCGCTCCTCGCTCTCAGGGATGTTTGCCGCGTCCCAAAGCCCTTTTTTCCTTCACCCCCTACCCCCTCTCCAGGGCCGCTGGAGAGAGGGATTATTGTTCAAAGTTTATCAACCGCCGGACGAATAGCATCGGGCGCATTGGCGCAATTTCCTGAACACAATCAACTCGGTGCGAATCGCAGCGCGGTTGGTGCGGAGGGCGTGGCGTATTTGGTCAAGGCGTCTGGTCGTTTGATGGAAGAACACGAATGTGGAAATCTCTTTACATCGCACATGCGGCACTCTATAATACGCGCAAAGAATTGGTGGATCTGGCGCCTCCGTATGGGAGGACCTTTCTTCGCAGCGCCTGTCAGCGTGAGCCGGTCGCCGTAGCGGAGATAGGAGATCAGAGTGATAGTAAAGTTAGCAGTGCGAGACAGACCATGAAGCCCGATACCCGGAACTGGCTGGATATGTCCGAGTATGATGTGGAAACCGCACGCCACATGCTGGCAACCGGGCGTTATCTCTACGTTGTGTTTATGTGTCACCTTGCGCTCGAAAAGATGCTCAAGGCGCATGTTACCGCAGTCACGCAGTCTATTCCGCCCAAAACGCATGACTTGATTTATCTGGTCAAGCAGAGCGGACTGGCTATGCCACAGCCCTATTTGGATTTCATTGGCAAGATCAACAATGCCAGCGTGCCAACACGATATCCCGATGATCTGCCAAAAATGATCGCGCAGTACCCAGAGTCTGTCGTCCGTGATTATCTGGAGCGAACGGAGGAGGTGCTTCAATGGTTGAGACAACACCCGAACTTAAGATGATGATTCAACGGTTTCGCACCGAGCTGGAGAACATGGGCATTCACTGCGAACAAATTCTTCTCTTTGGCTCACAGGCAACGGGGTCCGCCAGAGAAGGGAGCGATATCGATCTGTTTGTCGTTTCGCCTGATTGGGCGCGCTACAATGACCGTGAGCGGTTCGAGATGCTGGGTATTGCGGCGGCGCGCATTCTGGAGCCTGTTCAGGCGCGCGGCGTGACGCCTGAAGAGATTGCAATGCATCGTCTCCCGCCATTCTGGGAGCGGGTGTTGCGCGAACAGGCTATCGTTGTTGCATGACCAGGGCACTACTTTGAGGCTTTCCTCACGCCTCGAACGCCTCTTTTTCGAGCAGTTGCACATCCACCGGATACCTGCCGGTAAAGCAGCCATTGCAGAACCCCTTGCCCGCATTGCCGGTTGCGCGAATGAGGCCCTCCAGGCTCAGGTACGCCAGGCTATCGACCCCCAGGTGGTCGCGGATTTCTGGCAGCGTCAACCGGTGCGCAATCAACTCCGGGTAGGTCGCCATATCGACGCCGAGGAAGCAGGGGTGTTTGATCGGCGGCGATGAGACGCGCATATGCACCTCGACAGCGCCGGCATCGCGCAGCAGCCGCACGATCGGACCGGACGTATTCCCGCGCACGATGCTATCGTCCACCAGCACGACGCGCTTGCCTGCCAGATTATCGCTCAGGGGGTTGAACTTCAACTGCACGCCAAGTTTGCGCAGGCGGTCGTCGGGCTGAATGAAGGTGCGCCCGATGTACCGGTTCTTGATCAACCCTTCCTGATAGGGAATGCCCGCCTCCTGCGCATAGCCGATCGCGGCGGGAACGGCGCTGTCGGGGACCGGAATAACGATATCGGCGTCGGCTGGCGCTTCGCGCGCCAGTTCGCGCCCGGCGGCGACCCGCGCCGCATGCAGCGTCTGCCCGTCCACGATGCTGTCGGGGCGG
>DAOTWI010000081.1:0-5788 GCA_034436075.1 Roseiflexus sp. | reverse complement strand
TGCTGGTCGAGCCGCGTTCCGAGGCGTTGCGCTGGCGTGAACCGCGCCCGTTTTGCCATAACGACATTGCCTGGATCACTGCGCAAGTTCGGGCAGTGCGCACGGAGGCGTTATGAACCGGGGAACGCTTCGCAGCACAACAACCAATCCGCCGCCAGCGACCCGCCCGCCACAGCCTGATCTGCCGCTGCACGTGGTGCGTGCGCTGG
This sequence comes from Roseiflexus sp., assembly GCA_034436075.1. Lineage (GTDB taxonomy): Bacteria > Chloroflexota > Chloroflexia > Chloroflexales > Roseiflexaceae > Roseiflexus. The sequence goes on along the minus strand of DAOTWI010000081.1, from coordinate 5,579 downwards.
CGTTTGCCTGTATCGCTCTCGCATTTGCCCGTCCTGTGGCGTTGCCGCTGCTCGCAGCATCCTCGTCGCAGCCGATGCTTTCGGTGTTTCGCCTGATAAACGATCCGGCAATGGCTGCGCTTGCGCTGCTGCGCTCCGTGTTTGAACCGGCGATCTTTTCAGTTGTTGTCATCGGCGCTCAGGCAACGCTGTGGGTTCTTTTGGGTGAACTGCTGGTTGCGCTGGCAGGAGCGATTCTCGCACGCCAGACAGCACAGCGCGCGATGCACGCGCCGATCTGCCTGCGGCTTCGCCCAACCAGCCATGCGGCAGAACGAACCGGTCCGTCTGCAAAGCCCGGCGCGCTCATGCGATTGATCCACGGCGGTATGGCGTCGCGTCCGTGGATGCGCACCACACCGCGATATGTGCTGCTCGTCAGCGGCGCACCCGACCTGCCTGCCGAACTGGGGGCGCTGATTATCGGCGCGCCAGAGGAGCGACAACGCGCCATGATCGCGCTGGACGGCGCAGTTCGCAGCAGTGCGCCAGGAACGCTGGTCAACACCGCCGATGATCCGCTACTGGCTGCGGCGACGCCAGGGCGCTGGATCGCATGGCAGCGTTTTGGGCTGGCGTTGCCGCCAGCCTATCCGCTCCACGCGCCGACCGTCGCTGTCGAAACGGAACTGGCAGGCGTGTTGCTGGCAGCAGTGCGCCCTTATGGAAGCGTGGCGCACGCCGGGCTCGAGGTGGCATTGCGTCCACAGGGAGGAATGTCTGGCTGGGCGCTGGGACGGCAGTGGCGCGCGCGCGCGACGGCGCTGAAACTGGCGCTCGAACAGCGCCAGGATTATGCGCTGGCGCCGGATATTGCCGCCATCGAGGCAAAACTGGGCGATGCGGCGTTCGAGACGACCATCGTCGCAACCGCTGTCGCCGACCGCCGCGACGATGCTCTTGCAGCGTTGCACGCGATTGGCGATGCGCTTGGCGCGTTTCAGCAACGCACCGCCAGCCGTTTGCAGCGTCTCGTCCCGCGCGGTCGCACGGCAGCACGCCAGATTTCCGGCGAAAACGCGGCAGAGATTGTCGCCTGTTTACGCACGCCGCTTGTTGCTCCGCCGCCAGCGATCTTCTTGCCATTCCGTCTCTGGCGCGGACCAGACATTCTGACCGCCGGAGAACTCGGGTATCTGTGGAACCCGTCCTCCACGCTTGCGAACGGGTTGGTGCGCAGCGATCCATGCCGCCGAATTGCTGCGCCGCCGCACGCATTCTGCGGCAACGACCCGGAGCGTCTCGTGGTGGGGTATGCTGCTCACGCCGATGGGCACAGCGCGCCGGTGGGACCGACGCTGCGCGACCTGCGCCAGATTCTCCACCTGACCGCCGGCATGGGGGCCGGGAAGAGCCGTCTGCTGGCAAACCTGTGCCAGCAACTCGTGCCCTGTGGGTTCATGCTCATCGATGGCAAGGGTGACGACCGTGGCGGCAGTCTGGTCGATACCGTGCGCCAGCTCATCCCGCAGGCGGATGAAGCGCGTCTGGTGCTGCTCGATCCGCTCGACACCGCCTGGCCCGTGGGGCTGAACCCGCTGGCTGGCGTGGATGTCGCGCAGCCGGGTGGCGCCGATCTGGCGCTGGGGCAGGTTCTGGCGACCTTTGCGCGCATCGACTCTGGAACCTGGGAACGTTCGCCTGGCATGCAACAATTTGCGCGCATGGCAACACTCCTGGCGCTGGAAGGCGAAGCGCACCCCACGCTGGCGCATGTCAAACAGGCGCTCCTCGACGAAGCGTACCGAGAGGAATTGCTCCAATCGACGCGCAACATCGAAGTCGCCAGTTTCTGGCGCGAAACATACCCGCGCCTGGGGGAAGGGCAACGATCCAGTTGTGATGCGCTGTTGCGGCGGTTCGATGCGCTGCTGACCGCCGAAACAACGCGCTACCTGGTGGCTCAGGCGCAGCCGACGCTTGATCTGGCGCAGATGATCGCCAGCCGCATGATTGTGCTCACGCCATTGCCGGATGTGGCGCTCGGCGGGTTGGCGGGCGCCGTTGGAATGCTGATTGCCCAGGCATTCGTGCGTGCCGCGTTCAGCAGAAGCGGCGGCGACCAGACCCGCCACGACTATCCGTTGATCATCGACGAATTGCAGGTATTGATCGGCAACAGCGACACGACCGACATAGCGACTGCCATCACCCGCCTGCGCTCGCTGGGCATCCCAACGATCTATGCCCACCAGGCGCTGGCGCAGTTGGGCGATCTGCGCGACCTGATGCTGATCAATGCGGGCAACCGGATTCTATTGCAAACCCAGGAACCGGATGCAAGCATATATGCACGCACCTATGCCGCCAGCGGTCTCACTGCTGCTGACCTGAGCGGGCAGCCGCCGAATGATCATCAATACGCTGTGCTGCGCTGCCGGGGCGTGGTTGCCGGACCATTTTCGATGCAACCGCTCCCCTGGCCCGTGGCGCCGGAAGAGCCGCCGCCATCCTTCGCCGGACCCGACTGGCGCGACGTCTTGCCGGATGATAGCGATCCAGCCGATCACTTCATTGCACGGGTCGTCTATGAAGTCGCTCACAGTATCGGCGCCGCCAGAGAACTGGCGCAGCTCGATGATCCGAACTGGCGCCGGTTGCTGGATCGCTGGGACCGCATCAGACGCCATCAACGCCAGTACATTCTGGATCATCCTGGCTGCATTCCCGACCGGCTGGAGCGCCAACGCTGGCTCTCGCGTCTGTATGCGGCGCGTCCACGAGTGCTGGCAGCCGCTGAATACCTGCGCGGGCGTCAAAAAAGATCGCATCAGAAAGCCTTAAAAACGAGTTGAAAACGTTCAATGGCATTTCACGGCGTCCTGATGAGGAAACACACTTGACAAACGCTGTATACTGCGTATTGAAGAGGAAAAAGCCATACGACAGTTCTACGGAAAGGATAGAACCAGTATGCAAAAGACCGACTTCATCAAAGCGGTCGCCGAGCGAGCGAACCGGTCGCAGAAGGAGACGAAGGAGATCGTCGACGCGGCGCTGGAAGTCATCACCGAGGCGTTGCAGCGCGGTGAGAAAGTCACCCTGACCGGCTTTGGGACATTTGAGGTGCGGCAGCGCCAGGCGCGCGAAGGGGTGAATCCACAGACCCGCTCGAAGATCCACATTCCGGCGACCCGAACACCCGGCTTCAGCGCCAGCAGCACGCTGAAGAACGCCGTGAAGGAAGGCTGAGGTTCGGACCATCCGGGAGAACCTTATGCGTCAGCGATCGTCTCGCTGACGCATTTTATCAACACAGCGCCATTTGTCTGTTCAACAGCGTCAGCGTGTGAAGGAAAAAGCGCTGTGTTGAGGTATACTGAGCGTCTATCTGTTCATAGCCAGCATATGTTGTGAGCGATCGATGACAGCGACTCAGCTTTCACTCAATCTTGACGTTCCGGGCGCGCAATTGGATGCTACGCTCTTACGTGACCCGGCATTTGAGCAAAACAAACAGGATGCGATCCATCGCTGGGTTCCGTGGATTGCCGGTTTCTCCGCAGGTTTCGTCGGCGATGCTCTCCAGCACTATCTTCCTGACCCTGGTCGACGAGATATTCACGTGCTTGACCCATTCGCCGGGGTCGGCACGACGCTCGTAGAAAGTTTGCGACGCGGGTATAACGTGACAGGCATCGAGATCAACCCTTTTGCTGCGCTTGCCGCGCGCGTCAAATGTTCAGCGTTTACTCTGGAGCCTGATACATTGCTTTCCGCGATAGTATCATTCGAGCGCACAGCCAGGGAACGAACCGATCCTATCGATAAAGCATTTGAGAACGGCGATGATCTCCTTCAATGCACACCTGCGCCCAAATCTCGCCCACCGGATGCATTTCGCTCGCGCACGCCATTTTTTAGCCCGGCTGTTGAGCAGAAGGTCTTACATTGTCTCGATTTCATCAATGAAGTTGCTGATCTCCAAATCAGAGAATTAATGTTGCTTGCTCTGGGATCGATCCTAGTGCAGGTGTCTAACTATTCATATGAGCCTAGTCTTGGATCGCGAGTTGCTGCTGGTAAAGCGAATGTGCTCAATGCAGATGTTGTAAGCCTCCTTTCGACCAGGCTTTATAGGATATATCACGATGTGATTGTCTATCGCGACGAGATGACGCAGTGGGCGCCTCTTCCCAAAGCTCAGGTGATTGAAGGCGACTCGCGGTTGATGTCCCAGTTAGTGAGGGAGGCGTCTGTCGATATTGTCATCACATCGCCGCCGTACCTTAATAACTATCACTATGTGCGTAATACGCGCCCTCATCTGTTTTGGTTAAACTTTGTCTCAAAAACGTCCGATTTGAAGCGTCTAGAACGATCAAACTTCGGCAAATACTGGCAAACTGTTCGCGGCGCTGAACCCTCGAAACTTCAATTCGATCTTCCTTATTTGAAGCAAATAATAGACGAAATCGCAGCAAAAAATCCCCAAAAACATGTTTACGGAGGGAAAGGTTGGGCAAACTATGTGATAGAGTATTTTAATGACTGTTATACCTTGTGCCAAAATTTCTATCACATTCTCAAAAAAAATACCTGTGCTATCATTGTACTAGGCAATTCCATTATTCAAGGAGTCAATGTCCCCACCGATCTGTTGTTCGGGCAAATAGGTGAGTTATGTCACCTGAAACTCGATGAAATCCTCATATTACGAAAAAAGCGAGTAGGTAATAGTATCATTAACTCTTCGGTTCGTAATGGCGGGTCTGATGCAATCTCACTCTATGAAGCGGCTGTTATTCTTCGCAGGTTTTAGATCGACCATTGTCAAAAATACATGAAACCGTTCAACCCTCTGGACAAAAAGAATCTGGGGATAAGCGTAGCACAAGCACTCCTGTCGCAAAGCCTTCAACCCCTGCCACCTGAACAGAAATTTGAAGGCGCTGGAATATATGCGCTCTACTACGCTGGAGAGCATGATTTGTACAAATCTCTCCGCACACGGGGAGACGATGACACGGAAACAAGCCCAATCTATGTAGGAAAGGCTGTTCCCGCAGGCGCCAGGATTGGCAGATTTGGATTGGACACGCCGCCAGGTCCGGTGTTGTTCAACAGGCTGAAGGAACATGCCGAGTCGATAAAGCAAACGTCTGATCTCAAACTGGATGATTTCAGATGCAGATTTCTGGTCGTCGATGACATCTGGATTCCATTGGGCGAGACGCTGCTTATTGAACAGTTTCAACCGATATGGAACAGCATTGTGCCCGGTTTCGGAAATCACGATCCCGGCAAAGGCAGGTACGACCAGCAGCACTCTGCGTGGGACACGTTGCATCCCGGTCGCCCGTGGGCGGCAAGGCTTCGAGATTGCCCGAAAACGCGCGAGGACATCGCTGAAGAGGTGCGCCAGGCGCTCAAAACCATCACAGACGCGCGCCCTTGACCCTTGTCACCCGTACCGTCCAGCATGTAGCGCCCACCTTCAACCCTCCCGCCTTCCACGTGCAACTATTCGCGCCTCGCACCTTGCGCCTCGCACCTTGCGCCTCGTTCCTGTGATCCACGAAGGGCACGAAGGGCACGAA
>DAOTWI010000080.1:0-2315 GCA_034436075.1 Roseiflexus sp. | reverse complement strand
CGCTCGAGCAGTGCGCCTGGTCGCTGGCGTCGCGTCCGCAGAGCGCCGCAGTGGCGACCTGGTGCGCAACGTTTGGCGTAGCGGAGCAGGTGGTGCGGCGCGGGTTTGCGACGCGCCATATGTTTCCGCACGACAACCCACTGACAGTCAGTGTTATGCTGCGCCGTTCAGCGTTCGAGCGCGTTGGCGGGTTTGATGAGCAACTCCGCGATGGGCTGGAGGACTACGACTTCTGGGTGCGCCTGGCGGCTGCCGGGTTGTGGGGACACGACATCCCGGAGGTGCTGCTTTGGGTGCGCCGTAAGTCGCCAGGGACGTATCCGGGGCATCGCTGGAGGTTTCGTGAGGATCGAGGGGCAATTGCGCGTATGCGCACCAATCTGCGCGCGCGCTATCCGCAGGTGTTCCGCGATGGTCCGCCTTCCGTGCCTGGTGAGCCGTCCCCTCTTCTGCAACCGCACGCGCTTATCGACCCTGAGCCGCCATTTGCCAATCGCCTGCAACCAATCGGCGAGCGGCGGGTGCTTATGCTCGCGCCGTGGGTCGAGGTCGGCGGCGCGGATCGCTTTACCATCGACCTGGCAGCCGGTCTGCATGCACGCGGGTGTCGGGTGTCGGTCTGTCTGTCGCGCCCGTCGGTGAATCCGTGGCTGGACGAGTTGCGCCGCGCTGCCGATGAGGTCTTCAACCTGCCAGCGTTCCTGGCGCCCGCCGATTATCCGCGTTTTTTGCGCTATCTGATCGAGTCGCGCGGTATCACGACGATTTTGGTGCAGAACGACCTGTTCGCCTATCGGTTGCTCCCTTTCCTGCGCGCATGGTGTCCGAGTGTGCCCATCGTCGATTTTTTGCATATCGAACAGGAGCACTACCACGGCGGCGTGCCGCGCGCTGCACTGGAGTACGATTCGGTCATTGATCTTCACGTCGCGTCATCACACCATCTGCGACAGTGGATGGTCGAACGCAGCGCCGATCCGGTACGGGTTGAGGTGTGTTACATCAATGTGGATACGCAACGCTGGCAACCCGACCCGGTTGCGCGTGAGCGTGTGTGCGCGGAGTTAGGGGTGCGCTCTGATGAGCCGGTCATTGCGTTCATTGGACGGCTCGTGCCACAGAAGCGCCCCCGGTTGGCGGCGGAGATTGCGCGCGCCCTGGCGGAACGTGATGTCCCCGGCACGATTCTGGTGGTCGGCGATGGTCCCGATATGGATTGGATGCGCCGTTTTGTGCAGCGCCATCGCCTGGAGCGCTGCGTGCGTCTGCTGGGGTCAGCGCCGCTGGCGCGGGTGCGGGAGATCATGGCTGCCAGCGATATCCTGCTGCTGCCGTCGGAAAACGAAGGGATTGCGTTTGCGCTCTTCGAGGCGATGGCAATGGGGCTTGTGCCGGTGGCTGCCGATGTCGGCGGGCAGCGTGAACTGGTCACGCCCGAATGCGGTGTGCTTATTCCGCCAGAGGGCGATCAGGCGGCGCAGTATGTCGCGGCGCTGCAATCGCTGATTGCCAATCCGCAACGACGCACAGCAATGGCGCAGGCAGCGCGCGCGCGCGTTGTCGAACATTTCGATCAGCAGCAGATGATTGACCGCATGCTGGCGCTCTTCGAGAAGGCTAATGCGCTGTCGCGCGAGGCGCCGCGTCCGCCGGTTGATCGCCGTCTCGGGTTGGCAACTGCCTCCCTGGCAATCGAGTATTTCCAGTTCCGCGAAGCGCTGCTCCGGCTCGCGCCGGTGCGCTGGGCGCGCGCGCTGCGCTGGTCCTCCGCCTGGGGGACGGTACAGCGGATTGCACGGGTGCGCCGCCTGCTCGACCGCCTCGACCGCCGGGTGTATGTGTTGCGCCGCGAGGTGATGTGGCGGGTCAAGCGGGCGTTGGGGAGGGAGTATAATCAGTGAGGTGAGAGGCAAGAGGTGAGAGGCAAGAGGTGAGAGGCAAGAGGTGAGAGGTTGCAGGTTGCAGGTAGAGACGCTGTATCGCAGCGTCTCCATAGCGCAGGCAGGTCGCAGGGAGAGACGCTGTATCGCAGCGTCTCATGTTCATCGCAGCGTCTCCATAGCGCAGGCAGGTTGCAGGGAGAGACGCTGTATTGCAGCGTCTCATGTTCATCGCAGCGTCTCGAAGCATTGTACGTCTTCGTTACATGTTGAACGTGGGGCGGTTACGGGTTACCGGTATAAACGTACCCGACCCTTGTGTTGCCAGACCTCAAGGGTCTTGAGGGAAGGTTGCCGGTTGGGGCGTGCGCGGCAGGGGCGCCCCGCAAGGGCGGGCACAGGGGCCTGCACCTCCGCTGGCGGGTGCGCAGCAGG
>DAOTWI010000079.1:0-3190 GCA_034436075.1 Roseiflexus sp. | reverse complement strand
CGTGCGACCACACAGCCCGATCACATCGAGTGTTTCCCCTGGAGCGCGCCGCGCCAGCCATGCCAGCCCCGGTTCGTCCGGCTCGTAGAGCACCGCCGCCTGACCGAGTTCAGGCAGCGCCGCTGCCACGAAGAGCGGCCGGCGCAGCAGGCGAGATGTGTCACCGGGATCGTTGCACCACACCAGCAGCGAATGGCCCGGACGCGCATCGCGCGCCAGGTCGGGCGCCTGCAACGCCAACCAGCGGAGGCGCGGCGTCACCGGGCGATGGTCTGCGATTGCAACCGTGTGCTGGCGCGCCATTATTCCTCATACTCGCCGCCGAGAATGCCTTCCAGCCGCGACGCCTGCTGCAATGCGCCGGTGCCGACCCCGAAGTTGCCGCGCCGGAAGACAATCTGCCCCCGGCACATTGTCAGCATGACCTGCCCCTTGAGTTGCTGTCCCGCCAGTGGTGTGTTGCGTCCTTTCGAGAAGAACTTTGCCGGATCAACCGTCCACGGCGAGTCCGGGTTGAAAATGACGATATCGGCGGGTGAACCGGGGCGCAGGGTTGCCGGTGCGCGCCCCAGCACTGTCGCCGGACCTTCGGTGAATTTGGCGATCAGATCGACCAGATCGAGTTTGCCGCGATGGACGAGGGTCAGCGCCAGCCCCAGCGCCGTTTCAAGGCTGCTGATCCCCGGCGCTGCCACACGATATTCGCACTCTTTATCGACGGCGCTCTGCGGTTCGTGATCGGACGCGATCGCGTCGATCGTGCCATCGCGCAATCCTTCAATCAGCGCCTCGATGTCCTGTTCCGTGCGCAGCGGGGGACGGACGCGGGTTGAGGTATGGTAGGGCGGGAGCAGGGTTGGCTTAAGACGGGACGGGAGATCAAGCCCATCGTCATTCGTTTCCGCGCGATCCCGCCCGCTCCGGTGAGGTGATTTTCCTTCGCTGCGCACGGTTGCGAGACTGCCGAGCGCCCACTGATCGGTGAGCGTCAGGTGATGCGGCGTCACTTCAGCCGTCACCCGCACGCCGCGCGCTTTGGCGGCGCGAATGAGCGCCACGCTGCCGGCGGTGCTGACGTGGCAGATATGCAGATGCGCACCGGTCATTTCCGCAAGCGCGATGTCGCGCGCAACGATCACGTCTTCCGCTGCGGCCGGGTACCCCGGCAACCCCAGGCGCATACTGACTGCGCCATCGTGCATACCCCAGCCACGGGTCAGGCGTGCATCTTCACAGTGCGCCATGATCGGCACATCGAGCATCGCCGCATATGCCAGCGCATTGCGCATCACCGCTGCATCCGCCACCGTGTTGCCTTCGTCGGAGAAACCGACGCACCCTGACTCGACGAGTTCCGCCATTTCGGTGAGCGTCTGACCGGCGCGTCCGAGCGTAATGGCGCCAATCGGCTCAATGCGCACCAGACCGCGGCGCCGGGCGATCTCGCGCACCTGACGCGCAACGGCGGCGCAGTCGATTGCCGGGTGCGTATCCGGCATCACGCAGAGCGTTGTGAATCCGCCAGCCGCTGCCGCTTTTGTGGCGGTTTCGATCGTCTCCTTATGCTCATCGCCTGGTTCACGAACGTGGGCATGCAGGTCGAGGAAGCCAGGAGCGATCACCGTTCCGCGCGCATTAATGACCTCGGTCTGGTCATCGAGCGGTTCGGGCGCCAGGGTCAGGTCGGCAAGATCAATCACCTGAACGACTTTGCCGTTCTCAACCAGCACATTGCCGATGGTAGCGACACGCCGCGCCGGATCGATGATCGAACCATTTTTGATCAGATACCGCATACGAACTCTCTCTACTCGCCGGACAGACGATACAACAGCGCCATCCGCACTGCCACGCCATTGGCGACCTGTTCTTCGATGACCGACTGCGCCGACACCGCGACATCGGGCATAATCTCGACCCCTTCGTTCATGGGTCCGGGGTGCATCACCAGGCAATGCGGCGCAGCGCGCGCCACGCGCTCGGCGGTAATGGCGAAGAAGCGGCTATACTCGCGCAGTGAAGGGATCAATCCGCCTTCCATCCGTTCCTTCTGCAACCGCAGCGTCATAATGACATCTGCATCCTTGATACACTCATCGAGATTGCTGGTGATCGTCAGGTTGGGCCAGGTCGCCTTCCAGAACGACTCGGGACCGATCAACGTCTGTGGCGCGCAGAGGGTGACAGATGCGCCCATATGGGCAAATCCCCAGAGATTGGAACGCGCAACACGGCTATGCAGAATATCGCCGACAATAACGACCTTCAATCCCTCGATCCGCCCCAGTCGCTGCCGCACGGTAAACAGATCGAGCAGCGCCTGCGTCGGATGCGCGTGCCGCCCGTCCCCCGCATTGATGACCGACCCATGAAAATGCTGTGCAACGAGATAGGGTGCGCCCGACTCGCCATGGCGCATGACCAGCATATCGGCGCCGAGCGCCTGGAGCGTGCGCACCGTATCGATCAGCGACTCCCCCTTCTCGACGCTGCTGCCGCGCGCAGTGAAGTTTACGACATTGGCGGAGAGGGCTTTCCCGGCAAGTTCGAACGAAATCCGGGTGCGCGTGCTCTCCTCGAAGAACATATTGACGATCGTTTTACCGCGCAGGGTCGGCACCTGCTTGATTGCCCGCCCAAGCACTTCTTTCATGCTGACGGCGGTATCGAGAATCTCCTCGATCTCCTGGGTGGAGAAATCGTCGAGATCGAGCACATGGCGCCGGCGACCTCCAGCGGTTTCCGCCCTTCCAGGCGCGCTCATAACCAGCTCCTTATCCGGTAGCAGTCTCCGATGAACGCACAATAAAGACGCCATCGACCCCGCCATCGATCTCGTGCAGGCGCGTCGCGATCCGCTCGTCGCGCGATGTCGGAACGTTTTTGCCGACGAAATCGGCGCGGATCGGCAGTTCCCGATGACCGCGATCGATCAGCACGGCCAGTTGAATGCGTGCTGGACGACCGAAATCAGTGAGCGCATCGAGCGCGGCGCGCACAGTTCGCCCGGTGTACAGCACATCATCGACCAGAACGACCGTGCGCCCGTTGATATCGAAGGGAATGTCGGTCGCATGCACGACCGGCGCCGGTCCGCGGATGCCGAGATCGTCGCGGTAGAGGGTGATATCGAGAATCCCGACCGGCACGCGCACCCGTTCGATCTCTTCGAGCGCCGCTGCAATGCGCA
>DAOTWI010000078.1:0-7199 GCA_034436075.1 Roseiflexus sp. | reverse complement strand
GGCAGCGGCGTTCCCTGACGGCTCAGATGGCAGGCATAAAGAAAACGGTACACATCGTTGACATAGAACTGCGGAAACGGCTTGACTGGCATGGTTTCCATGAAGCGCGTCTCGACCAGTTCCGCCATTGCCGCGTCCATTCCTGCGGAAACCTCATAATCGAAATAAATCGCCAGGTCCTTCTCCGGCGGATCGATCACCCTGGTAATCCCGAAACTTTCAGGAAAGCGATGGGCAGGCGCATCGATTTCGAGCAAAAAGGTTCCGAGCGCAGCCGAATGAATATGTTCCTTATGTTCGTAGAGAAAATTGACCGTCTGCTGCGCATCATCAAGCGTTTCACCCGGAAAGCCGAAGAAAAAGAAGGTGTGATTCCAGATGCCCGCAGACGTGCTTTCACGAAGAATGCGGTGCATATGCTCAAGTTTCGTCCCTTTGACCATGCGATCCATGATCGCTTCGGAAGCGCTTTCCAGACCGAACAGGATCATGCGACAACCGCCGCGATACATCTGCTGCAACAGATCGGCGGTCAGCGTCTTCTCGAAGCGCGCGCAACCGCCCCACAGCAGCGGGACGCCATCGCGCTCCAGAATCCGCGACAACTCGCGCAATGTGCGCGGCGTCAACGCTTCGTCCGAGAAGAAGATATGCTGCGTGCCGTAGCGCCGGTGCAACATCACCATCTGTTCCGCCAGCATCTCGCTGCGCATCAGGCTGAAGTTCTCGGCTTCGCCATAGCCGACATTGCAAAACGCGCATTTACCGAAGTAACACCCGCGCGCCGAGAGCAACGGCAGCGTCAGATGCGGCGCCAGGTACCGGTCGAGCGGCAGACCATCGAAATCCGGCAGCGGCAGGGCGCCGATCTTCTCCGGTTCTTTGCGCGCCGTCACCCGAATGGCGTTGCCATCGCGGTAGATCAGGTTCGGCACACGCGACAGATCGCCATCGCCAGCGAGCGCCTCACACAACCGCAGCAGCGGAACCTCGCCATCGAACACCACGGCGCTATCGATCAACGAGAAAATGCCCGGAGATTTCGCCAACCGCTCGCGCAACATCGTAATGTGCGGACCGCCAACCGTCACATGACAGGGCAGCCCCCGATCCTTGATCAACGCCGCGATGGTCAACCCTGGAACCATCTGCGCCATCGACGGGATGGAGATGCCGACCACATCCGGTCGTTCCCGTTCAATATCCGCCACAACGCCGCGCGCAAACAGATCGATCAGCATATTGACCTGCGGATCGCGCACTTCGCTCAGGATGTTGCTGGCGCTATCGGCGGTGCGCGCCGGACGATACGCGCCCAGTTCGAGCGCAGCCGGAAAGAACGGCAACGATGCGATCTGGAGCGCATCAACAACCGTCATCAACGCCTCCCGACCGATGGGACCATCAAAAAATGCCGGACTGCGGAGTATTTTTTTAGCGCGTTCAACACGCGCTGCGATCGCCGGACCGGAACGCAGCGCATGCACGACCAGATCACGCGGCGGCGCGACCCGGCGCGTTGAACGGCGCTCGGCGTGCGGTCCGTACTCACGTCGCAGCCGATCAAGCGCGCGCTCGATGGAGCGTCGTGACAGCACCGTCTCGAACACTTCAATATTCAGGTCGCGCTGCGTGACCCGCACCCCATGCCCGCGCAAAAAGGCGGTGAGCGTCGGCAGCGCCAGGTGCGGCATGGTCGGCGTCCAGTTGGGCGGAAACAAGAGCATAACGTGCATCACACAGCCTCCCTGGTAACGTCTGGTGCGTTTCAACGTTCGACCTTTGCCGCCGACTGCGGGGTGAGCGGAATGACATCCTGTGACGGTGCGGATTGGTAAAGATGACAGCGCACCGTTTGCGTGTCGCTGACGTTCACAACCGGCGGTTCAACCGCATCGCAGACGCCAGGGATCATGTCGCCGCAGCGCGGATGGAACGGACATCCACGGGGGATCGCGTAAGGATGCGGCACGGTTCCCTTGATCGACTCAAGGCGCGTCGCCATGCCCATTGCCTTCGATCCCAGTTTGGGGATTGCTTTCAGCAGGAGGCGCGTATACGGGTGCTTGGGGGCATAGAAGAGATCGTCCACCGTTGCAGTTTCGACGATTCGTCCCATATACATCACCATCACCACCTCGGTCATCTGCGCCACCACGCCGAGGTTGTGCGTGATGAACATGATGGCCATCCCCAGTTCGCGTTGCAGATCGCGCATCAATTGCAGAATCTGCGCCTCGGTCGTCACATCGAGCGCGGTCGTCGGTTCATCGGCAATCAGCAGGCTTGGGGTGCAGCTCAACGCCATAGCGATCATCGCGCGCTGCCGCATCCCGCCCGACAATTGGTGTGGATAGCGATCAATCGTGCGCGCCGGTTGCTGCATGCCGACCTTCGAGAACATATGGATGGCAAGGCGGCGCGCTTCTTCCTTGCTGACCGACTGATGGAGCATAACGGCTTCCATGATCTGGTCGCCGACGGTATGCACCGGACTGAGTGAGGTCATCGGCTCCTGAAAGACCATCGAGATTTCGCCGCCACGGATCATGCGCATGGGTTTCCCCATCGGGTCGAGTTTCGTAATCTCGATCACCTCACCAGGATTGCCATTCGAAGGGGGCACGCGATGAAAGCGGATCGATCCGGAGACAATCCTTCCCGGCGGGCGGACGATCTGCATGATCGAACGCGCCGTAATTGACTTGCCGCAACCGCTCTCCCCCACCACGCCAACCGTCTGCCCGCGCCGGATCGTGAAACTGACGCCGTCCACTGCGCGCACGACACCTTCATCCAGGTAAAAATAGGTCTTCAGATCTTCGACTTCCAGCAACAGTGGACGAGTATCAGTCATGGCGCTCCTCACCCCTCAACGTGCATACGGATCAGCGGCATCGCGCAACCCATCGCCCAGGAAATTGAAACTCAGGATCGAGATCACCACAGCCGCACCGGGAAGCAACACCCACGGCGCCAGCGCGACCGAGCGCAGGTTTTGCGCCTCCTGGAGCAACACGCCCCAACTGATCGCTGGCGCGCGTAACCCCAGACCGATGAAACTCAGCCCGGTCTCCGCCAGAATCATGCCCGGCACTGCCAGCGTGAGCGTGGCGATGATATAACTCAAGAACGACGGGACCATATGACGCAGGATAATGCGCATTTCGCTCGAACCGACCAGGCGCGCGGCAAGCACAAAATCCTCCTCGCGCAGCGCCAGGAAGCGACCGCGCACCACCCGCGCCAGTCCCGTCCATCCAATCAGCGAGAGAATAACCGTGATGCCGAAATAGACCCACACCACGGGCCAGTCTGCCGGAAGCGCCGCACTCAGCCCCATCCAGAGCGGGATAGCAGGGATCGACCGGATAAACTCGATGACGCGCTGGATGATGGTGTCGATCACGCCGCCGTAGTAGCCAGACATGCCGCCCAGGACGATGCCGAAGATCAGGCTCAAAAAAACCCCAACCAACCCGATGGAGAGCGAAATGCGCGCACCATAGACAATCCGCGAGAACAGGTCGCGCCCCAACCGATCCGCACCCAGGAGGAAGAAGCCATGTTCCTCAATGGGAGCGTCGATGCCGAACAACCGGATGTTCGACTCAAAGACGCCCCACAGTTTGTACGGCTGCCCTGGCGAGAACAGACGGATTGGATGGATGACGCTGAGATCCTCGACGAACATCGGGCGCAGGGTCACTGGATCGCGTTCGCGCTTCATGCCATAAATAAAGGGACCGCGAAAGTTCCCTTCAGCATCGAAAAGATGAATCCGCGACGGCGGCGCCAGCGTATAGCGCGTCGAAAAGCTCTCCGGGTCATACGGAGCGACAAATTCGCAAAAAATCGCAGCCAGATAGAACACAATCAGCACCACGCCGCTGATCATCGCCAGGCGATGCTTGCGGAACTTCCACCACATGAGTTTCCACTGCGGCGCAACGTACAGCTGTTCTGCGCGCGCGCTTTCCGTGGAAAGTACGGCATCATCGGCGCGTGGACGCTCAATACTCCCTTCAGTCGCCATCGTTCACTCCTCCAGGCGGATGCGCGGATCAACCCATGCCAGCAGAATGTCCGAAATCAACGTGCCGATGACAGTCAGCGTACTGAGCAGCAGGATGAAGCTGCCGGCAAGGTACATGTCCTGCGACGTCAAGGCGCGTAACAGAAGCGGACCGCTCGTTTGATAACTCAGCACCACCGACACCAGCGTTTCGCCCGACACGAGCGCCGCCAGCGTCCAGCCGACCGTGCTGAAGAAAGGGTTGAGCGCCACGCGCACCGGATACTTCCAGATCAGCACCGTCTCACGCACCCCTTTGGCGCGCGCCGTCTCGACATACGGCTTGTTAAGCTCATCCAGCAGGTTGGCGCGTAGCGTGCGAATGATGCTGGCAGTATTGTCAATCGCAAGCACCACCACCGGCAGCCAGATGCGCGACAGCATATCCAGCACCTTGCCGGCGCTCCACGGCGCATCGATATACTGCTCAGAAAACAACCCGCTGATATTGACCCCAAAAAACGCCAACCCGACCCAGAGCGCAATCAGCGCCACCATGAAACTTGGCGTGCCCAATCCCAAAAAACTGATGAAACTCATCAGATAATCCGGGATCGAATATTGGTGCGTGGCGGCGTACACGCCGGCTGGAATGGCGATCGCCCAACTCAAGAGGATGGTCAGCAACGAGATCAGCATCGTAATTCCGATCCGATCCCAGATTAATGCGTTCACCGGCTTGCCCCACTCAAACGACCGCCCCATATCACCACGCAGGAGAATGCCGCTGATCCACTTCCAGTACTGCACATACACCGGCTGGTTCAGCCCATACTGCTCTTCGAGCGCCGCCAGTTGCGCTGCGTCGATCGCATCGCCTTCAGCGCGCAACTGCGCGACATACGAGCTCAAGAAATCGCCGGGAGGCAATTGAATGATGGCGAACGAAATGAGCGATATCACAAAGAGTGTGGGAATCATCAACACCACGCGGCGCGCAATATACTGAAACATGGCAGTGCTCGCTCTTCACACATCCGGCAACCGAATCGCCCGACATGCACCATCTGCAACCGGCAGGCGCTCCTCCCGCAGACGCGACGCCTGCGGGAAGGATGCATGCCGTCGAGGAAACGACCGTATTGCTCGCAACGCCTGATCCGGGAGTGGGCGTCGGCTTCGACAGGCTCAGCCAACGCCCGCCACTCGACGGCCAGCAGGCGGTTCAAGCCTTGTGATCATTGCTCTAATTCGTATGCCGCGCCGGGTCGTCCCAGTAGTAGGTTTGCGTGTTGAGCAGATTCTCGTCTTCAGTCGTGTCGTCGTTGGGGAATCCGCCGCGGAATCCTTTGAAGCCATTCTTGACAATCGTCGGCGACGGCAGTTCGCCAAGAATGCCGATCATCGGCAACTCCTCAGCCCAGATGTCGAGAATCTGGCGGAACAGCGCATTGCGCTTCGCTTCATCCGGCTCGACGTCGATCTGCTTCTGGAGATCCCAGATTTTGGTGATGAAATGCCCGTCCGGCGGCGGTTCGGCGTTGGGATCGTTCGGATTGTTGTAGTAGAGACCCCACGCGACGGCCCAGGGCCGGTCGATCATGCTGCCCAGGAAGATCCAGGGCGCGATGATCGGCAGCAGAGTCCGGTCGCCGCCCCAGAACGCCGCCTCGACCTCATTCGCCTGGTAACGTTCGGTGTAGAGCGAGCGCTCCTGCGCTTTGTACGTCGCCTTGACGCCGACGTCGGCGAAGTACTTGATCATCGTCTGCACCGCGTCTTCATCAGGCGATCCCGCCTGCGCCGTCCCTTCAATAATGAAACTGATCGGACCGCTGCCGTCTTTCCACAGACGGAAGCCCTGGGCATCCTTCTTATCGTACCCTGCCTGATCGAGCAACTGATTGGCGCGGGCAGGATCATACTCGATGGACGCTTTCGTCAGTTTCTCGTAGTACTGCGGCGACATGCTCAACGGGCTGTACTGCCGCGGCACGGCGGTGCCGTTGAAGACCAGTTCGTTGATCTCGTCGCGGTTGATCGCCAGTGAGAGCGCCGTGCGCACGTCGCGGTTCTGGAAGAACTCGCGGATCTTGGGGTTCTTTGCGGTATGGTTTGGCTGGAAAGCGATATGGTTGGCGCTGACCCCCAACACCACCTGGTACCCGCCGCGACTCTCATTCTCCTTGAGCAGCGTGAAGTCGCCGATGCTCACGTGGCGCGCCTGGAAATCGACTTCGCCCGCAATGATGCGCGTGTTGAAGGCATCCGGCGTCTCAAACAGCAGGTGTGTGATCTTGTCGATGTACGGCAACTGGTTGCCCGCCTCGTCCACCTGCCAGAAATACGGATTGCGCTCCATAATGAACAACTGCTCGGTCATGGTGTTGGTGCTCACCCACGGACCGAGCGACGGACGCCCGACTGTCCACCACCAGTTTTTGTCATTGAACAGTTGCACCCATGTCTCAAAGCCTGCCGCCTTTGCGTCCGCTTCGAGTTTGGCTTTGTCGGCAAAGCCTTCGTGGAACTGCTTCATGAAGCCAGCGTGCACGAACGGCTGCTCGCGGGTGACGTTGTAGGCAAAGAGCGGCTTGGGATCCTGGAACGTGAAGACAGCAGTGTAGCGATCCGGGAACTCCGCTTTCATCGCCACGCGCGGCGACCCGGTTGACCAGACGCCGGGAAGGGCGGTGGTGATCTGATCGTTCAACAGAACATTCTCATACCACCATTTCCAGTCGTCGGTAGTGAAATCCGAGCCATCGGACCACTTCATCCCCTCGCGCAGTTTGAACGTCCATTGTCGCGCATCACTGCTGACTTCCCACGACTCGACAATGTTGGCGCGAATGCTGAAGTCCGTATTGTACCAGGTCAGCCCCTCGTTCTGAATCTTGGTCGGTCCCCAACGGTCGGAAAACCCGCGGAAGCCGCGGCGCATCGTTCCGCCATACTTGCCGACGCCATCCAAGCCTGTCAGCACCACAGGATTCTTCGGCAGGCGCTGATCGACCGGCGGCAATGTGCCCTGCTGGACCAGTTCCGCCAGCATGGGCGCTTCATTGAAGGCGGAGACGGCGGCAGGAACGGCGGTGGCTGCCTGTGGCGGAGCAGTGGTTGCAACCGGTGCGGCGGTCGGAGCGGGAGGAGCGGTTGGCGCTGCGGTTGGCGCCGGAGCGGA
>DAOTWI010000077.1:0-6370 GCA_034436075.1 Roseiflexus sp. | reverse complement strand
GGACGCCGCCAATCCCTGTGAGTTGTATGCCCGCGATGTACGCGGCGTCGAACGGCAGTTGACGGCGTTCAATGCGCCGTTGCTGGCGGAACGGATCGTTGCGGCGTTCGAGGAACTGGTCTACACTGCGCCGGACGGGCGCGAGGTCCAGGGGTGGGTGATCCATCCGCCCGACTTCGACCCGGCGCGTCCCGGCGGTTATCCCCTCGCCGTCTACATTCACGGCGGACCGCATCTCATGTGGGGACCGGGCGTGCGCAGCATGTGGCATGAGTTGCAGACCGCCGCTGCGCGCGGGTATGTGGTCTTCTTCTGCAACCCGCGCGGCTCCGACGGCTACGGCGATGCCTGGCGGCTGGCGACGCAGGCGAACTGGGGGTTCGCTGATGCGCCCGATATTCACGCCGGGATCGATGCGCTGATCGCGCGCGGGTACATCGACCCGCGCCGTGTAGCGGTCACCGGCGGTTCGTATGGCGGGTACATGACCGCCTGGCTGATCGCCCACAGTGAACGGTTCGCCTGCGCCGCCGCAGCGCGCGGCGTCTACAACCTGCTGACGCAGCACAGCACCAGCGACGCCCACGAACTGGTCGAACTGGTCTTTGAAGGGTTCCCGTGGGAGAACCACGAACTGCTCTGGCGGCATTCGCCGCTGGCGTATGCGCACCGAATCACCACGCCGCTGCTCATTCTGCACGCCGAACGCGACTACCGCGTGCCGATCAGCGAGGCGGAGCAACTGTTCGCGTTCCTGCGGCGGCGGAAGCAGATTGTTGAGTTTGTGCGCTACCCGCGCGAAGGGCACGAATTGACCCGCACCGGCGAGCCGGAGCACCGCGCCGACCATATGCGCCGCGTGCTGGACTGGTTCGACCGCTTCTGCCAGCCAAACGCCGGTGATGAGGTCGCATCTCGTGGGGAGTATAGTGATGGCTGAACATCATCAGGCGTCCGACTCGCATCCATGGGCTGAGTTGGCAGCGCCGCAAACGCTGGCGCTGCTGTTGCACGAACTGTACGCTCCGGTCAGTGCGCTCGGCGATCAGGTGAACCGCCTGGCGAACGAGACGCTCGACGATGGCGAGCGCACCGAGATCATCGGCCACATGCGCGCCCGGATCGATGATCTGAGCCGTCTGGTGGTGCTGCTCAAGCGGTATCTCGATGATTATCCGGTGCAGGATTGAGGAGCAATCGCCCGCATGACACCCTTCCTGACCCGCCGAAAACTGCTGACCGAGCGCCAGGAGGCGCTGCTCGAAGCGATTCGCGCGGCCCTGGAGGCGCTGCGCGCTGCGTTGAAGCGGTTCGGCGTCGATGTGGCGCCCGCCGATGCCCGGATTCTCGACGACGCGATCGCCAATCTCGACGAACTCTTCCTGCTTGTCATCGCTGGCGAGTACAATTCGGGCAAGTCGAGTTTCATCAATGCGCTTCTGGGGGCGCCGGTGGTTGCCGAAGGAGTGACTCCCACCACTGACCGGATCACGGTGCTGCGCTACGGCGACACGCTGGGCGAAACGGTCAGCGGCGCGTTTCTGGTCGAGCATCGGTTCCCCGCCGAGGTGCTGCGCCGCATGGCGATTGTGGACACGCCCGGCACGAATGCGATCATCCGGCGCCACGAAGAGTTGACGCGCGACTTCATTCCGCGCGCCGACCTGGTGCTGTTTGTGACATCCGCCAGCCAGCCGTTTTCCGCCAGTGAACGCGCCTTTCTCGAACTCATCCGCGATTGGGGCAAGAAAGTCGTGCTCATCGTCAACAAAGCCGACCTGCTCGACGACGCCGGTCTGGCGGAAGTGGTCGCCTTCGTTGGCAGGCATGCCGAAGACCTGTTCGGCATGCGTCCAGACATCTTCGCGGTCTCGGCGCGCCTGGCGCGCCAGGCGCGCGACAGCGACGATCAGGTGTTGTGGGAGGCCAGCCGCTTCCCGGCAATCGAGCAGTACATCAGCGACACCCTCGACGAAGAGCAGCGCGTGCGCCTGAAACTCCTCTCGCCGCTCGGCGTGGCGCGCCGGCTGGCGGAACGCTACCTGGTCGCCGTCGAGGATCGATTGCTGTCGCTGCGCGACGATGTGGCCGCGATCGAGAATATCGAACGGCAACTCGAACAGTTCCGCAGCGATCTCGCTGACGATTTCCAGCGCCACCGCGCCGATGTCGCCAACGTGCTCAACGAGTTCGAGTTGCGCGGCATGCAGTTCTTCGATGAGACCATCCGCGTCAGCAATCTGTTCAACCTGGCGCGGCATCAGCAGGAGATCAGCGACACGTTTGCGCGCGACGTCGTCGCCGATGTGCCGCAGCAGATCGAAGCGCGCTTGCAGGCATTGGTCGACTGGATGGTGGACAGGAACCTGCGCATGTGGCAGGGGGTGATGGAGTATCTGCGCCGCGAACGGGCGGTGCAGCAGCGCAGCGGGCTGATCGGCGAAATTGGCGGGACCTTCGAGTACAACCGGAATGCGCTGATCGAGTCGGTTGCCCGGAAAGCGGAAGAAGTCGTCGCCACCTACGACCGCGAGGCGGAGGCGCAGGCGCTGACCGAAGAGGTGCGTTCCGCAATCGCCGGTTCGACGCTGGTCGGCGCTGGCGCGGTCGGAATCGGCGCCTTGCTGGTGCTGCTGCTGCATGGCGCACTGCTCGATGTGACCGGCGTGCTGGTTGCCGGGGTGCTGGCGATTGGCGGGTTGTACATCATCCCGAATAAGCGCCGCCAGATCAAACGCCAGTTCCACCAGCGCATCGCCGATCTGCGCGAGACGCTCGCCGAAACGATGGAGCGCCAGTTCAATGCGGAACTCGACCGCATGATCCGCCGCATCCGCGACGCGATCGACCCCTACACCCGCTTCGTCTACACCCAGCACGACCATCTGCTGGCGACCCAGCGCGAACTGTCGGATGCTGAAGCGGAGATTAGCAGGTTGCAGGCGGAAGTGGAACGCTCTTGACGAGGTAGCGTATGCAACCATCAGGGATTATCACACTGACAACCGACTTCGGACTGGCGGACAGTTACGTCGGCATTATGAAAGGCGTGATCCTTGGTATTGCGCCCAGAGCGACGATTGTGGACATCACCCATCAGATCGCGCCGCAGGACATCCACCAGGCAGCCTACATCGTCCAGACGTTCGGCGCCTTTTTCCCGCCGGGAACGGTGCACATCGTGGTGGTTGATCCCGGCGTGGGGAGCAAACGGCGCCGGATCATTCTGACGACCCCGGTTGCCGTGTATGTCGCGCCGGACAATGGCGTGCTGACGTATGCGTGGCGCGAAGCGGTTGCACAGTGGGGCGCGGAAAAGTGCGCCGTCTACAACCTGACCGAGTCGCGCTACTGGTTGCCGCATGTCAGCAGCACGTTCCATGGGCGCGACGTGTTTGCGCCGGTGGCGGCGCACCTGACTCTCGGCGTCCCGCCAGCGGAGTTCGGCGAGCAGTGCGAGGAGATCATCGAAGCCGTGCTGGAGCAACCGGCGCGCGGGCGGCAGGGCGAACTCGTCGGGCGCATCATCCACATCGACCATTTCGGCAACTGCATTACGAATATCACGCTGAAGCACCTGAAGGAAGCAGGGATTGGCGAGCGCATGGTCGCCCAGTTGATCGGGCAGCGCATCGAAGGGTTGTACCGGACGTATTCTGACGTGCCGATTGGCGCGCTGGTGGCGCTGATCGGCAGCAGCGATCACCTGGAGATCGCCGTGCGCAACGGCAATGCGGCGCAAACCCTGGGCGCCGGAATTGGCGACATCGTGCGCGTGTTCCCGTTTACGCACGATGCGTCGTAGCGCATGGGCGAAAATTTGTTTTGCAATCGGTTGATTTTCCTGCAATATTCCCTTGACGCTCGATACGCGGATTGTTATAATAATCAATACCTGGAATACCAGGCCTCCTACCCGCCCCCTGAGATGTCTGGCTGTATCGGTGCAGCGACCAGCGGGTGCATAGATCTGCGGTGAACCGCATCTCTTCGTTGGGGCAGCGCACCATATACTACAGTTGGAGTCAATGCACATTAGCAGGACCACAGATACCCGACCGGCGGCGGCAGCACAGGCTGTTGCATTCGGTCTATTGTGCCGCAGGCATTCGCTTGGGACGCGAATGGCGGCAACAAACCAGGAGGACGATTCATGACAATCCAGAGCGGCGTTTCGTTGCTGCAGCGGGTGGTCGAGCTTCAGGATCTCAAGAAGTTTCGCGAACTGAACTGGACCGGCGCCTTCGGCGATTATCTGGACGTTGTCGCCCGCAATCCGAAGGTGACACGCAATGCGTTCCAGCGCATCTACGACATGATTATGTCGTATGGGTACGAGGAGTTTATCGACGCTAAGAAGAAGTTGACCCGCTATCACTTCTTTAGCGACCCCTCGTTCGATGCTGATGACGCGATTTTCGGTCTCGAAATCCCGCTGATGCGGCTGGTCAACTTCTTCAAAGCCGCAGCGCAGGGGTATGGCACTGAAAAGCGCGTGCTGCTGCTCCACGGTCCGGTCGGGTCGTCCAAGTCCACCATCGTCCGGCGCTTAAAGCGCGGGCTCGAGCACTACTCGAAAACCGAGGGCGGCGCGCTCTACACCTTCGACTGGTACATGGGCGTGATCGACTCCGAGAACTGGGACTGGCGACAGGTGCCGGAGCATGAGTGGGAGAAGTGCCCGATGCACGAGGAGCCGCTGCGCCTCATTCCTGCGGAGTCGCGCGAGCGCTTCCTCGAGGAGTTGACCGGCAGCTACAACGGCGATTACGCCATCCGCATCGTCGGCGATCTCTGCCCGTCGTGCCGCTTCAATTTCCGCGACCTTATGCTGCGCTACCAGGGGGATTGGAGCCAGGTCATCCGCCATGTGCGGGTGCGGCGCCTGGTGTTCAGCGAGCAGGACCGGATCGGCATCGGGACGTTCCAGCCGAAGGACGAGAAGAACCAGGACTCGACCGAATTGACGGGCGATATCAACTATCGCAAGATTGCGATCTACGGGTCGGATTCCGATCCGCGCGCGTTCAACTTCGACGGCGAGTTCAATATCGCCAACCGCGGCATCATCGAGTTCATCGAGATGCTCAAACTGGATGTCGCCTTCCTCTACGACCTGCTCGGCGCGTCGCAGGAGCACAAGATCAAGTCGAAGAAGTTCGCGCAGACCGACATCGACGAGGTGATCATCGGGCACACGAACTCGCCGGAGTATCGCCGCCTCGAGAACAACGAGTTCATGGAGGCGCTCAAGGACCGCACCGTCCGCATTGATATTCCGTACATCACTCGCCTGCGCGATGAGATTAAGATCTACGAGCGCGACTTCAACAAGAAGCGGGTCAAGGTGCATATCGCACCGCACACCCTCGAAGTGGCGGCGATGTGGGCTGTGCTGACGCGCCTCGATGAGCCGAAGAAGCCGAACCTGACCCTGTTGCAGAAGCTCAAGCTCTACAATGGGCGCACGCTGCCCGGCTTCACCGAGGACAATATCAAGGAACTGCGCAAGGAAGCGCCCAATGAGGGCATGCAGGGCATCAGCCCGCGCTACATCCAGGATAAAATCTCGAATGCGCTGGTCAACTATCAGGCGGATGGGTATATCAACCCGTTCATGGTGCTCAACGAACTCGAGAATGGGTTGAAGAACCATGCGCTCATCACCTCGGAGGAGGATCGCAAACGCTACCGCGACCTGCTCTCGGTGGTGAAAGAGGAGTATACCGAGATCGTGAAGAATGAAGTGCAGCGCGCCATCAGCGCCGACGAAGAAGCGATCAAACGCCTCTGCGCCAACTATATCGACAACATCAAAGCCTATACGCAGCGCGAGCGCGTGCGCAACAAGTTCACGGGCCAGTTCGAGGAGCCGGATGAGCGGCTGATGCGCTCGATCGAGGAGAAGATCGACATTCCCGAAAGCCGCAAGGACGACTTCCGCCGCGAGATTATGAACTACATCGGCGCCCTGGCGATCGAAGGCAAGACGTTCGACTACAAGACGAACGAGCGGCTGCACAAGGCGCTCGAACTCAAATTGTTCGAGGACCAGAAGGACTCGATCAAACTCACGTCGCTCGTCTCGCGGGTGATCGACAAGGATACCCAGGAGAAGATCGATGTGGTCAAGGCGCGCCTGATCCGCGATTTCGGGTACAACGAACAGAGCGCGACCGATGTGCTCAACTATGTGGCCAGCATCTTCGCACGCGGCGATATGAAGCATTGAGCCAGACGAGAGGCACGAGGCACGAGGTCAGAGGCACGAGGTCAGAAGCACGAGATCAGAGGCACGAGATCAGAGGCACGAGATACAAGGCACGAGGTCAGAGGCACGAGGTCAGAGGCACGAGGTCAGAGGCACGAG
>DAOTWI010000076.1:0-11077 GCA_034436075.1 Roseiflexus sp. | reverse complement strand
AGATTCCGGTATTACCCCACAGCATTCGGCTGCTGAACGACAGCGGCGACACGCGGATCCGCGGCGTCGTGGTCGAAGATCCGCGCCGCCTCACCGACGGGCAGCGCGTCGTCATCGCCACCGACGGCGTGCATGTTGGCGATGCCTGGCAACCCGCCGAAGGACTGGCGCTGGTGACGTTGCCGCGCTACCCGGAGCGGTTCTACGGCGACCGGCTGGAATTGAGCGGCGCGCTGACAACGCCGCGCACAGCAGCGCGTCCCGGTGATTTCGATTACCGGGTCTATCTGGCGCGGCGCGGCATCTTCTCGCTGATGAAACCCGAACAGGCGCGCCTGATTGCGTCGGATCAGGGGCATCCGCTGATCACGGCGCTGCTCCGGTTCCGTGATCAGGCGCGGTGGGTGTTGCTGCGCGAACTGCCCGAACCACAGGCGGCGCTGGCGGTCGGGATTCTGCTGGGGTTGCAATCATCGATACCGGACGAGGTGCTGGACCATTTCAGCGCCACCGGCACGTCGCACATCCTGGTGATTTCCGGCTGGAACATCACGATCATCAGCGCGGCGCTGTACAGCCTGGCGGACGGGATGAAACTGGAGCGGCGCAAGGCGTTCTGGACCATCCTGATCACCATCTGGGTCTACACCCTGTTCGTCGGCGCCACGCCGACAGTCATTCGCGCGGCGGTGATGGGCAGCATCGTGGTGATCGGGCAGCGCCTGGATCGCCCGGCGCACGCCTGGACGACCCTCTTCGCCGCGTGTTGGGCAATGACGTTGTGGAACCCGCAGACATTGTGGGACATGGGGTTTCAACTGAGCGCGCTGGCGACCGCCTCGCTGTTTGCGTATGGCAAAGGAACCGAGGCGCTGCTCATGCGCACGCCATTGCGCGCCGGGTGGCTCGATTGGGCGCGCGAGGCGCTCACGGCGACGCTGGCGGCGCAGATTCTGGCGCTCCCGCTCATTCTCTACGCCTTCGGCAACCTGTCGCTGATTGCGCCGCTGGCGAATGTGGCGATGCTGCCAATGGTTCCATCGGCGATGTTGTTCGGAGCGATTGCGCTGGTCGGCGGCATGATCTGGCTGCCGCTGGGACAACTGCTCGCCCTGCCCGCCTACCTGTTCCTCGCCTGGTTGACCGAGGGAGCGCGCCTGTTCGGGCAGTTGCCGTGGGCTGCGGTGCAATTGCCGCCATTCCCGCTCTGGCTGCTCCTGGCGTATTACGCGATTGTCGTGGGGGCGTGGTTGTGGAATGTGAGTGTGGAAGAGGCGAGAGACGGTCGTTGAACGTTGAACGTTCCAGGTTGCCCGTTGCCCGTAGAGACGTTGCAATGCAACGTCTCTACGGGCAACGGGCAATATCTCGACATCGCGCCGCGCCGTCGCCCGCCGGGGGCAACCGATGGCGTAGGGGCGCCCCTCGTGGGCGCCCGTCAGAAAGGCGGATAGCGCCGCGCACCGCCAAACGCAACCCGCAATGGCACACAGATTCGCGCGGATGGCGACGGATGCCTGCGGACTGGGGGGTGGGCGCCTGACCCTGCCTTCTCTGTGCGTGATCACCGTCAGGCGCCGCTATGCGCTGTCGCAGGCGGCGCAGTTTTTCCTCCAGGGCGCGTCATTGCGCCTGCGCTTCGCAGCGCGTCGTCGCCGTGCGGCAACAGCGTATGCAGGGGCGCGTGGCGACGCATCGTTTTCGGATATGCGCTTCGTACCTTTGCGCCTTTGTGTGAGGAATGAGAGGCGCTCGTCAAGAGGTAAGCGGTGAGCGGCGAGAGGATTGAATATCTGAAGTGGGAAGCAGCAGAGCCGTTGCACTACAACGGCTATACGTTGCGGCTGTAGCACGAGGCGCAAGGTAAGCGGCTCAAGGATTCCGGCGCCCGGCGCGGCGCGCCACGAGGGCGGCGTGTTCGGCAGTCGCCAGCCCCTGCTGCACCACCGCCAGCATCCGCGCCAGGTCGTTCGCCCAGAATGCATCGACCGCCAGCCACAAGCCGGGAAAGACCTCGCTGCGTAGAACGCCGTCAGCCGTCGGCAGCGCCACATACCCCTCATCGCGCAGCACGAACCAGTCGATCCGCCGTTCGTAGATCTGCACGACCAGATACTCGCGCACGCCATTGCGCATATAGGCACGCTTTTTGTCGTGCAGGTCATAGGCGGCGCTGCTGGCGGCAATTTCGACGACCAGTTCCGGCGCGCCTTCCAGGTAATCGTCGTCGCCGATGCGCGACTGACCCTCCTCCAGCCGCAGCAGTGCGTCTGGCTGCACTTCGTTCTCCAGGTCGAGACGCACGGTGGCGCTGTCGGCGAGTTCGACCCCCGGCGTGGCGGCTGCGTGTGCGCCTAGCCATGCAACCATGATGGCATGCGGATGACCGTGCTGACGGTAGCGGATGGGGGATGTCACGTAGACCACTCCTTCGACCAGTTCGGCGCGCAGCGTATCGGGCGCGGCGTGGTAGCGCCGCTCGAACTCGGCGCGCGAGAGCCGGTCGCCTGACATGAGCGGCGGAACCGGAAGGGTCGCCTCGGCTGGCGTTTCGACTGTAGGGAACGTTGTCATAGACCTGCCTGCACCAATGGAATCTGCCGTTATTATACCCCAAAGCAGCGCTCAAAAGGCTTGACGCAAAGACGCAAAGCATCGCGGTCGATATGACACCTTTGCGTCTTTGCGCCTCTGCGTCAGCCTTTCTGAAAGACTCTCCAGCGAGCGCCGGTTTTCCGTTCAGCGCCGTTCTGGAAAGAACGGGAAGAGGCGGTGCAGGTTCTCCGGCGCGAGGCGTGCGCCGTATTCACATCCCTCGAACGCCTCGGCATAGACGACGCTGCGCCCGCGTTCGGCGCCGTACCATTCGATGAGCAGATCGCGGAAGCGGTCGGCATCCTGCCGCATCCGCCCATCGAGACGGCGGCGCAGCCAGGCAAGACGTTCAGCGTCCCCCGCCGGAACCTCGTGCAGAATGCCTTGATTGTACGGCAGCCACTCGTACATCTGCGACGTATGGGCGTGCAGCATCGCAAACTTCAGGTCGATCACCTCGTCGATGGCGACAACCACATCGGCGGTGAATGGGTACGGTTTCTGGAAGGTATCGCTGACGTACACAATCACCGGCATCGCATCGAGGTGCGGCGTGTCGGCGCAGACATTCGGGACGGTCACCATATATGAGGCGTCCTGGATCAACTGCGCCGTATAGCGATGATCCGGGTGGTAGTCGTTGGGGCGCGGCGACATGATCAGGTCAGGCTTGAACTGGCGAATGAGGCGAATGATCTGGCGGCGGTTCTCCAGGGTTGGCAGCAGTTCGCCGTCGTGGTTGTCGAGCGTGATGTACTGCACACCGATGACTCGCCCGGCTGCTTCGGCTTCGGCGCGGCGGCGGCGCGCCAGGTACGCGCCCGCTTCGGTCTGATGCCCGACGTCGCCATTCGTCACCGAGACGCAGAGCACCTCGTGCCCCTGGCGGGCATAGAGCGCCGCCGTACCGCCAGCGGTAAAGTCAACATCGTCGGGATGAGCGCCGAAGATGAGCACTCGCAGTTGCTCGCCGGTCATTGGAAGACTCCTCATGGTCGATACAGATCGAGACGGTACGATGCCGGTTCGGTCGTGAAATGCGTGGCGCCGCTCACTAGCAGAATCGCGCGTTGCCCTTCGGCGAGTCGCATGCTGGCGCGTCCCTGATGGTCGATCTCCGGCGCAATAACCTGCGTCGTGTCCCCATCGAACAGCAGCAGGCGCACGATCCAGCGTTGCGGCAGGATGCCGGACGTGCGCACGAACCCTGTCGCTTCCCAGCCGCCATCGCCAGCTTCAGCGCCATCGCTGAAGCCAATCTCCGGGATTCGCAGATCGTCGAGCAGCAGACCGGGACCGTTGATCGCGGCGTCGGAGATGACCCAGAAGCGCAGCAGAACGTCCTGACCGGCAAACGGCGTCAGGTCAATGCGTTCGTCGATCCAGCGCCCGCGCGCACCGCCGAGCGCGGCATCCGGCGCGCCGCTGACGCCAGTAAACCCATAGCCCAGATTGTGACCCTGAGGATCATCGGTGCGCGTGGTGTTGCCGGGGAGCGTCTGCCAGCGCACGCCGCCATCGGTGGAGACGGTCACGAATGCGTAATCATAATCGCGCTCCAGTTCGTGCCAGAGGCGAAATGTCAGCGTTGCGCGCGCCACATGGCGCAGATCGAGGCGTCGCGTCAATGTGGAAACACTTTCATCGCCACGATTGCTCCACCAGGCGAACCGCCCTTCGACCGGCAGCGCGCCAGCCAGTTGCACCGTATCGGCGCCGTCGAAATCGATCGCCAGCGGGCCTTCGAGCGCGCCCAGGTAATCCACGCCAAATTGACGCACCGCGCCAGAGGTCGTTCCTGGATCGAGACGCACCGTTGTGGCGCGCGCCGGCAGACCACGATATGCATAGCGGCCATCACCCACGGTCGGGTCATTCAACGCATTTGCCACCACCCAATCGGCGAACAGATCCGCGAAACTGGTGATGTCGGCGCGGCGGCGGGCAGCGAGATCCGCCAGAACCTGGAGATTGTTGCCCGCGTCGGCGTCGATCCAGTCGGCGGGACGAGTGTCGCTGGCATAGTGCTCATACAGATAGCGCATAAAGAGTTGAGACGCGCCGTAGTGGCGCACCACGCCGCTCCCCGTCGTCCACGTGGTCAATTGCGTGTCGGGGTTGCGCACATACGCCAGCGCAGCGCCATTGTCGCCCAGGCCATTCAGGTCTTCGGCAAGCGTTGAGAGACCTTCATTGAACCACGTCGGGCTGCGCGGCTGGCGGTGCCAGTGGATCATATGCTGAAACTCGTGCGCCAGCGTCGCGTTGTAGGTATTGCTGCCAGGCGGGAAAGCGACTGCGTCGATGACGAACATCTCGCGCTCGTTGCTGAAACGATTGACCGCTCGCGTCACGCCGTCGGCGGAGGAAAAATACCCGCCAGCGCCACGGATGCGGGTGTTGAGGATGGTCAAGCGCCCATCGCCATCGACGCCGGGAAAGCGTTCTTCGCCGAACAACAGGCGATTGCGCGGATAGATCCGCTCTTCGAAGACCTGCGCCGACTGCTCGATCTGGCGCTGCGGAATGTCGAGAGATGTATCGACATACATCAGCACAATCGGACCCGCATAGCGCAGTTGCGCCG
Source organism: Roseiflexus sp. (assembly GCA_034436075.1). Lineage (GTDB taxonomy): Bacteria > Chloroflexota > Chloroflexia > Chloroflexales > Roseiflexaceae > Roseiflexus. The sequence goes on along the minus strand of DAOTWI010000076.1, from coordinate 5,895 downwards.
TTACGGTGTAGTTCACATCGTTCGAGACATCAGCCACCCAGAAAGTCTCGATCTCACCAGTTCGAACATCGAGCGGCGTCGTCCGCGCAACGTCGGGGATGTCGCCGCCATTGAACGCGATGCTGATCGCGCGTTGATCGCGGGGAGCGGGAACAGCAGCCGCAATTGCCGCCAATTCGTCGACGGGCGTGGCGGCGGACGCTGTCGGGCGGGCAGGGGCGACGGGCGCGGGTGATAAGGTGACGGACGGCGCAACTGTTGGCGAGGCGATCACCGGCGTCGGGGAGGGCATCGGCGCCGGCGTCGCATCGGTGCAGGCGGACAGGAGCACACCAACGAGCAGTACGAGGATGCCATACAGAGGTTGCGACCGCCGGATCGGAAAGAGATGCATTGGTGCAGACACTTTCAATGCGCTGCTATCGCTCTGGGGTATTATACCAATTCCACGCGATGAATGACAGGCAGGGTCGGGGAAAGCGGCATTTGGGCATACTGATGCGCGCAACAAACAAGAGCATGAAGGTCGTGCGAAAAACCGCACTCGATGAATAGGGCGTGGCGCGCTGCGCAAAGCGTATTGCGCCATTGCAACACGCCCGTGCAAAGGGCGCACCACGCTTCAGCCGGTCACCCGTGCACGAAGACGCGGGGCGACATGCTCCAGGAATGCCAGTACGAGGTATCAGCTACACCAGCAATCCGAGGGCGATCAGGAAGAGCATCACAGTGATCTGCGTGCAGCGCAACCCATCAATCTGAACTGCGCGCCAGAACTCCTCGCGCCCCAGCCACCACCAGACGCGTGACAGATTCTGGCGCAACTGGCGCCCGCGGAGCGACGCTGGCGCTTCGATGCGTGCAAGGCGCAGCAGGCGGCGAGTGTGAACGGCGATCATTACGCCCCAGAGACTCACGACGACAATTTGAACAATCAGCTCCACCATGATGTTCCTCCGGATTGTGATAGTCACACTGCTGACTGAATGGAATCTCCTGCGTCGTCCGATGTGGTGAGGCCTGCGTGTGTGGCCGGTTTCGCACAAGCGCGAGGTGCAGCGTGGCGCCTGTCTGGATGACATTGCTGGCATACCCCGGTCAGTGCAGATTCTTTGTGAAGCCGGGCGCACCTGCGCTGTTGCATTGTGTATTATACCGACTCGTTCGCTCCCTGTGAAGCCCTTTTGTCGATGTTCTGTGCACGAGTTGCAGAGCGGCGTTCCAGCTCCAGAGCATCGCACCTCGTCATCACCTCCAAGTATAGCAGGCGTCTCTCGCTGTCATGATTTCGATTTGGTAACAGGATGCGTTCAGTTTCATCGCACCGGCAATCCGCGCTCTCGAATGCATTCTCAGCGGGTATCGCACATCAGCCTCGCCGCACCATGCTATAATCCCATGCATACCATTGGCGAACAGTCCGTTGCTCACGAGGACGCTATGCCAGAAGAATCGCCGATCCTCTTCGATTTCCCGATGAATCCAGAGTCTGCGCTGATCAATGGTCAGGGGCAGGAGCGCATCTTGCCAGTTGTGCCGTTGATCAACACGGTGTTGTTTCCGCATATGCTCACCCCGCTATTCGTCGGGCGCGAGCGTTCGGTGGCAGCCATCGAAGAAGCGATGAGCGGCGATCGCACGATTCTGGCAGTTGCACAGCGCGAACCAGACATCGAGGAGGTGGGACCCGCCGATCTGTACACCATTGGCGTCGAAGCGGTGATTCAGCGCATTCTCAAAATGCCGGACGGCTCGATCTCGATCGTCGTTCAGGGGCAGCGGCGCATGCGCGTTGTGGCATACATCCAGGATCGCCAGGCGCTGCATGCGCAGAGCGTCGCTATTTACGAAAACACCGAAAAGACGATCGCGGTCGAAGCCATGATGCGCGCGGTGCTCTCATTGTTCGAGAAGGTGGTCAAACTGTCGCGCACCCTGCCCGACGACGCCTACATCATGGCGATGAATGTCAGCGAACCGGGGTGGCTGGCGGACCTGATCGTTTCGACGTTGCCGCTCGATGTGCCGCGTCGCCAGGAGATTCTGGAGACGCTCGACGTTGAGGAGCGGCTGCGTCGCCTGTCGATCATGCTCTCACAGGAACTCGATGTCCTCGAACTCGAAAGTCGCATTCACACCCAGGTTCAAAAGGAGGTCGACCGGTCGCAGCGTGAGTTCTTCCTGCGCGAGCAGATGAAAGCCATCCAGCGCGAACTGGGGCAGACCGACCCGATCCAGCGCGAGATGGACGAACTGCGCGAGCGGATTCTGGCAGCGGCGATGCCCGAACGCGCTCAGGCGAAGGCGCTCGAAGAACTGGAGCGCATGGAGATGATGCCGCCAGCCTCGCCTGAGTACAGCGTGTTGCGCACGTATCTCGACTGGCTGATCCATCTGCCCTGGAGCCAGCAGACCGAAGATGATACCGATCTGGTGCGCGCCGCAGCGACGCTCGAGCGCAACCATTACGGCTTGCCGCGCGTCAAGGAGCGCATTCTGGAGTTCATGGCCGCGCGGATGCTTGCTGGTCCGCGGCTCAAGTCGCCGATCATCTGTTTTGTCGGTCCTCCGGGAGTGGGAAAAACCTCGCTCGGTCGCTCAATCGCTGAGGCGCTGGGACGGCGCTTTGTGCGCATTTCGCTGGGAGGCGTCCACGACGAGGCGGAGATTCGCGGGCACCGGCGCACCTACATCGGCGCGATGCCGGGGCGGATCGTCAAGGCGATGAAGGATGCCGGAACCATCAATCCGGTCTTTATGCTCGATGAAATCGACAAACTGGGGAGCGATTTTCGCGGCGACCCGGCTTCGGCGCTGCTCGAAGTGCTCGACCCGGAACAAAACGTCGCGTTTACCGACCATTATCTCGACCTGCCGTATGACCTGTCGCGCGTGTTGTTCATCACTACCGCCAACCTGCTCGACCCGATTCCACCGGCGCTGCGCGATCGCGTGGAAGTCATTCACCTGCCGGGATACACCGAGGAGGAGAAACTGGAAATTGCGCGACGCTTCCTGGTGCCGCGGCAACTGGAAGCGAACGGGTTGGCAAGCCCGGAGTACGTGGCGCAGAGCGCCGCGGCGCTGATGAAGGACCCGGAAGCATCGATGAAAATGCCGGGAACGGTGCTGCGCTTCAGTGATAGCGCCTTGCGGCAGATCATTCGGGGCTACACCTACGAAGCGGGGGTGCGCAACCTCGAACGCGAAATTGGCGCGATCTGCCGGAAGGTCGCACGACGCCTGGCTGAAGGACGCAATTATGCGCACGTTATTCAGGCATCCGCACTTACCCGCTACCTGGGTCCGCCGCGGTACCTCTACGGTCTTGCCGAGCAGCAAGATGAGGTGGGAGTGGCGACCGGCATGAGCTGGACCGCCAACGGCGGCGATGTCATGGCGGTTGAGATTTCACTGATGAAAGGGCGCGGCGTGTTGTCGCTGACCGGACAACTCGGCGAAGTCATGCGCGAGTCGGCGCAGGCGGCGCTCTCGTTTGCGCGCGCCAATGCCGAAGCGCTCGGCATCAAGCCCAAGCGGTTCGAGACGACGGATATTCACATTCACGTGCCGGTTGGGGCGGTTCCCAAAGACGGTCCATCTGCCGGGATCACGATGGCGACGGCGCTGATCTCGGCATTCACCGGGCGGCCGGTGCGCCGCGATGTGGCGATGACCGGGGAGATCACGCTGCGCGGACGGGTGCTGCCCGTCGGCGGGATCAAGGAAAAGGTGCTCGGCGCGCATCGCGCTGGCATTCTCACCATTATTCTGCCGCGACGCAACGCCGTTGACCTCGAAGAAGTCCCGAACCACGTGAAGCGCCGGCTGAACTTCGTGTATGTCGATCATATGATGGATGTCATTGCCTGCGCTCTGTGCGAACGCACCAACGAGAAACGCACTTCCTCCGCATCCGCCGAAGAAGCGCCGGTCAACGGGGCGCAACCCTGATGGCGTTGATCACTATGGATGTCTCACACCTCGACGCATTCCGTCGCACGATCATCGAACTCTACGGCGAGACGGGCAACATCTGGCTGGATCGGCTGCCGTCGCTGCTCAGTACGCTCGCAGAAGCCTGGTCGTTGACGGTTCTGCCGCCATTCCCAAACCTGACGTACAATTATGTGGCGCCCGCCATTCGGGAGGATGGCAAGCCGGTAATTCTGAAGGTTGGCGTGCCGAATCCTGAGTTGGCAACCGAAATTGCCGCGCTGCACCTCTTTGATGGGCGTGGATGCGCCCAACTGCTTGCAAGCGATGAAACACGCGGCGCACTGCTGATCGAACGTCTGCTGCCGGGAACGCCATTGCGCGATCTGGAACCAGATGATCGAACCGTCTCTATCGCTGCTGAAGTCATGCAGCGGATCTGGCGCCCTGCGCCCGATGAGCATCCATTCCCGACGACGACGATGTGGGGCGAAGGGTTTGCCCGTATGCGCCACGCCTTCGCTGGCGGCAGCGGTCCCTTTCCGCCTGCGCTGGCGGATGCAGCGGAGCGGTTGTACGCCGAACTCGACGCATCGGGCGCTGCGCCAGTGGTGTTGCACGGTGATCTGCATCAGGATAATATTCTGGCAGCGCATCGCGCACCCTGGCTGGCGATCGACCCGAAGGGCGTGGTTGGCGAACCGGCATATGAGGTGGGGGCGCTGCTGCGCAACCCGCCATCCTGGCGCACCCGGGGTGAACTTGTGCGTATCATGGCGCGGCGGGTCGATCTGCTCGCAGAAGCGCTCGGATTCGAGCGCGAACGTATCGCTGGCTGGGGGCTGGCGCAGGCAGTCCTGTCCGCGTGGTGGTCGTATGAAGACCATGGGCGCGGGTGGGAGGAAGCGATTACATGCGCCGAAGCGTTAAGGTGACCGTCACCGCCCGGCGACAGGCAGCGCCAGCGGCTCGAGGTGACCGTCACCGCGCAGAGAAGCGCCCGTCACCGGTCTGCCGCCAGGAGCGAGGCGCATAGCGAGCACGGCGGGCAGGAGCAGTGGTGACGGTCACCTGGGGTTGGGAGAATGCACCATGAATCCACCGCTTACCGGCACAATCGTACTCGATCTCTCACGATTAATCCCCGGTCCGTACGCGACCCTGCTGCTGGCGCACCTGGGCGCACAGGTCATCAAGGTCGAACCGCCGGGCATAGGCGATTATCTGCGCCTGCTGCCGCCGCACAGTCCCGACGGGATGAATCCGATCTTTACGATGCTCAATCGGGGCAAGCAGAGCATTGTCGTCGATCTGAACGATGCCGAAGGTCGGCGCGTGCTGCGTGAACTGGCACAACGCGCCGATGTGCTGATCGAAAGTTTTCGTCCCGGCGTGCTGGAGCGCTTCGGCGTCGGGCTTGAGACGCTGCGCCGCAACAATCCACGCCTGATTACCTGCTCGCTGGCGGGGTATGCCGCTGATAGCCCGTTGGCGAGCGCACCGGGACACGATCTGACCTATCAGGCGGTGGCTGGCGCGCTTGGTCTGACTGATGCGCCGCCAACGCTGCCTGCCCTTCCACTGGCAGATCTGGCGGGCGGATTGTTCGCTGCGCTGGGCATCGTTGCAGCACTGGCGGCGCGCAATGTTAGCGGTGAGGGGCGGCATGTTCCGGTGACGCTCGAAGAAAGCATGGGCGCGCTGCTCGTCCTGGAACGCGCCGAGATGGACATGCCGTTTCGATTTGGCGACATGCTGCGCGGCAATCGCGCCGGATACCGGCTGTACCGGTGCAGCGACGGCCGTCATCTGGCGCTGGCGGCGCTCGAAGAGAAGTTCTGGAACGCTTTCTGCGATGCTGTCGGGCGGAGCGCCTGGCGCGCGCGTTTTGCCGAGATCGGTCAGGGTCCGCTGGCTGCCGAGGTTGCCGCGTTGCTGGCGGAACGACCGGCGCACGAT
>DAOTWI010000075.1:0-11548 GCA_034436075.1 Roseiflexus sp. | reverse complement strand
GGCAGCGGTGTACGCCCGCGCTACCGGCGCCGGCACACGCAGCGCCACACGAACGTCGCGCAATGGAATCGGATCTTCCAGATATTCGCAGTGCTCCGGGCTACGGCGCACCGGCGAAAAGTTGACCACATGCACCATCCAGCGCGCTGGTCGCGCGGCAGTCGCCGCCTGGTGCGTGACGGTCACCTCCGCACTCGCCGGTGCGCTGGTGTCGACCAGCGGGTCGGGCAGCACAACGCGCAACACCCGGCGAAAGACCTCGCGGTAGACCCAGTAGCCGTGGCGATAGTAACTCGCGCCTATCGGGAATCCTATCGCTGCCATGCGCCCGTGCAGCGCAATGACGGCATCGCCGGTCAGTCGATCAAACGGGGTCTGGGCATGGCTGGTGTAGTGCGCCGCTGAACGCTGGAAGAGCGGCTCTCCCAGGTGCGCCAGGACAACCTCCGGTCGCTGAGGCGCCAGTCGCAGCGCGCCGTCGTACAATGCGTACTCGTAGGCGGGCAGGTCGTTCCAGAGCGTCGCTTCATCCAGAACCATATACGCGGGCGCAAATGGCGATACACCGTGATATGTCAGACCCAGATCGTCCATCCACACGCGGTCGGCGCCGTCGAGCAACAACGACCAGTGGCAGGCGATGATTGCGCCTCCCGACGCCAGATAGGCGCGCAGGCGCTCCGCCAGCGCTGCATCGACCCTGAGCGTGTCGGGCAACACGACCATGCGGTACCGCTCAAACTCCTGGTCCGGCTCGACAATGTCGAACTGGATGTGGCATTCCATCAGGAGTTTGGTCAGTCCGTACACGCTGACCCCCGCATCCCCCGGCGCTGGATGCGGGTTGGCGGTCTGCGCCAGTTCGTCAAGCGGATTGCCGGAAACCAGAATAGCCGCCTCAGTGACCGGCGCCGCCTGTGCGAGGAATGGTTCGAGGCGCTCGATATCCGCATAGACCGTGCCAATCGTCTGATACACCGCCGGGTCGAGGCGCCCGTGGGGCGGCAACTGGTCGCCAAGATCGCACTGCGCGCCATGGGCGATGATGCCCGCCAGTTCGGTGCGCAACTGGTTCGGATGTTTCAAGCCGCCGAAATCCGCCCATGAGCGATGGAAGCGCCCGCTCATCCCGCAGACGCTGCGCCCGACGGTGCGCGCGTAGCGCACGTGCGCCGGGAAGTAGAGATACCCCCAGAATGCCGTCGGCAGCGCCTCGATGTCGATGTTGTCCATCCATGGGGCGCGTTCACCCAATCCCAGGCGCGTCTGGTTGTTCTGATCCACCTGGCAGCCGGGGCGAATGACGTGCGCCTGTTCAGCGGCGCGCTGCATGAAATCGACCAGCAGACGTTGTTTGTGGCGGCGCTGCACTGCCGTGTTGAAGGGGTCTTCGCCCGCAGCACGCAACGCAGCGAGACAGGTATGGCAGAAGCACTCGCCGCCAATCGGCAGCGGCATATCGTACCAGATGCCGTCCAGTTCATAACGTTCCAGCGTTTCGCGGGTATGGTTGAGCACAAGGTGCACGAAATCGGCGTTGCTCAGGCAGAGCGCCGTCCAACCCGGCGGCTCGTCGAACTTCGGCAGATAGGTGGTGCGGTCGCGCTTCCAGACCAGCCACTCCGGGTGATGCTCCGCCAGATAGTTGTCCCAGGTGGTGCAGTAATAGGCATACACCCGGATATTTCGCTTCCGGCAGGCCTCCACCTGCATGCCGAGCAGATCGAACGCGAGACCGGGATGCACCGGACCGTATGCTGTCGGGTAATAGAAATACCCGTGCATATCTTTGGCGAAAACGACGATCGCATCCACGTGCGCATCGCGCAGGCGGTCGCCGAACTCGTCGGGATCGAAACGCTCGCCAATGCGCGGAATATGGTGCGAGTTGTGAAAATCGAGATGAATCTTGCGCCACGGACGCGCCGGTAATGCCCGCCAGCGCGGATCGATCCAGCATGTGGGAGGCGTCATAGGACACTCGCTCGATATTGCGGGCAGGATGCCAGGATGAAGCGATCAACTGCGTGCAATCCGCGCCGCCAGAATGGTCTCGCACTCGTCTGCTGCGTCGCGCAGCGCCTGCTCAACGCTTTTGCGCCCCTGCACGGCATCCCACGACATGCGGTTGAACACCTCGTTGAGCGCCGGGTATTCGGGAATGGCAGGCAGGGTGTCGATGTTGCGGTGCAATGCTTCAATAACTTCGTAGTACTGGAACTGTGCGCGAATCTCCGGGTCATTCCACGTTGACAGGCGCACGCCGGTTCCGCCGGAGAGCGACGTAATCCGGTCCATCGCCGGGCTGGCGGTTTCCTTGAGGAATTGGTACGCCAGTTCCGGCTGGCGCGATCCGGCGCAAATGCCCAGCACCCAGTAGACATTGAGGCTGGCATGTCGCCCTTTTGGACTATCGCCGCGCGGAATGCGGGTGCAGCGCGTTTTGCCGATGATGACGCTGGGGGGCAACTGCGCCACCGCCATAAACCCCGACCAGTTGAGCATCATGGCGCCCTCGCCAGCGGCATACGCCACTCCCGCCGCCACACTGTCGTACTCCAGCGTGCGCGGCGGCGTGACGCCCATCGTGGTCACCATCTCAACGTAAAACCGGAGCGCCTCGCGTCCCTCGTCGCCGTGGAACGCCGGTCGCCAGCGTTCGTCGAACAAACGACCGCCGCGACTCCAGAGATGGATGAAGAAGTCGTAGACCGTATTGTGCCCATCGTTCAAGCCGGCAACGACGACGCCATACAGTCCGTCGTCGGGATGGGTGAAAAAGCGCGCCGCATCGACGAACTCGCTCCAGGTCTCCGGCACGCGCAACGGGCGCCCGTATTGCCGCTCAAACCGCCGCTGCTCCTGCGGGTCGTCGAAGAGATCGGCACGATAGTGGAAGATTTCGGGTCCGTCGTGATATGGCAGCGCAAACACATTCCCCCGCGCATCGCGCTGAAGCGTCAGCACCGACTCGCTCCAGCCGTGGGACCAGGAGTCGGGCGGATCGGCAGCCAGGAACTCGTTGAGGCGCAGCAACCCGCCGCGCTCCATCAACTCCGGCAGCCAGTCGGTCAGCACGAGCATCAGGTCGAACTCACCGCTCCATACGCCGCCGTGCTGCACCATCTCCGCATACAACTCCTCAGGACCGGCGTGGCTCATCGTGAACGTCACACCCGGATGCAGCGCGGCAAAATGGTGCGTCTGCGCCGCAAGCGCGCGCTCGAAGCCATCGAAGGTGCGATACTTAATCGAAAGATGCGGCATGCCTGCGCTCCTACCGTCCTCCCATGCCGGTCAGGGTCACGCCCTGAACGAAGAGGCGCTGCGACAGGAAGAAGACCGTTAGCACCGGGATCAGGGTGATGATCGACACCGCCATGAGCAGATTGAACTGCGTAAAGTTCTGCCCGCGGAACAGGTTCAGACCAAGCGCCAGGGTGTACAGGTCCTGCGAGCGAATGTAGATCAAGGGATCGAGCAGATTGCTCCAGTTTCCGATGAAGGCAAAGATCGCCACCGTCGCCAGCGCCGGCTTCGAGAGCGGCAGAATGATCTCGAAGAAGATGCGCAGCGACGACGCGCCATCAATGCGCGCCGCGTCGTCCAGTTCGGTCGGGATGGTCATGAAGAACTGGCGCAGCAGGAAGATAAAGAACGCATACCCGAACCACGCCGGCAGGATCAGGGGCCAGAGGGTATTGACCAGACCCATCTGGCTGAAGAGCAAAAAGCGCGGCACAATCGTCACTTCCCGCGGGATCATAAGAGTCGCCAGCAGCGCCAGGAACAGAATGCCCCGTCCACGAGCGCGCAGGCGCGCAAACCCGAACGCCACCAGCGAACAGGAGATCAGATTGCCGATCACATTGGCGAACGTCACAATCAGCGAGTTAGCGAGGAACATATTGAACGGCAGGATCGTCCAGCCGCGCGGATAGTTCTGCCAGAGAAACGTCGTCGGAAAGAAACTCGGCGGGTAGGTAAAGACATCTTCGCTGTTCTTCAGCGATGTTGAAACCATCCACATGAAGGGCAGAATAAACACCACCGAGAGCGCCAGCAGCAGCGCATAGACAATCACCCGCTGCGCCAGGCGCTGATTGCGCATGCCGAACAAGGGCTGACGGCGCGCCTGTGCGGTCACGACGGTTCGTTGCTGAAGATTTGCACTCATTGAAGCCACCTCATTGTCGAATGCCGGCCCGTGCGCTCAACGCGCCGTCTCGCCCTCGTAGAACACCCAGTATTTTGCGCCCAGGAATTGCAGCGCCGTAATGATCATAATCACAACGAGCAGAATCCACGCCAGCGCCGAAGCGTATCCCATCTGAAAGAACTGGAACGCCACCCGATAAATGTACAACCCAAACATCAACGTGGCATTCGCCGGTCCGCCGTTGGTCATAATCAGCACCAGCACAAACCCCTGGAGCGACGCAATAAACCCGACGATCAGGTTATAAAAAATGACCGGCGACATCATCGGGACGGTCACATTCCAGAACTTCATCCATGGACCTGCGCCATCGATTGAGGCTGCTTCATACAGATGCTGCGGCACACTCTGCAAACCCGCCAGATAGATCACCATCGAACCGCCCGCGCCCCACAGGCTCATCAGGATCAGCGCCGGTTTCGCCCACTGCGGTTGCACCAACCACCCCGGACCCTTGATGCCGAACCAGGAGAGCACCGTATTGATCAGCCCAAAATCCTGGTGCAAAATCATAATCCACAGAATCGCCACGGCAATGCCGCTGACCACCGATGGCAAATAGAAAATCGTGCGAAAAACCGAAATACCGAGCACTTTTTGATTGAGCAGCAACGCCAGCAGGAACGAGACGATCAGCCCGAAACCGACGCTTCCGACACCGAAATAGAGTGAATTCCACATTGCAGTGTAGAAGAGCGGATCGGCGATCAACCGCTGATAATTTTGCAACCCTGTCCAGCTTGGCGGAGTCATCATTGACCAGTTGGTAAAACTGATCGCCAGCGACGCCAGGATCGGTCCGGCGTCGAACGCAATAAACCCGATGATCCAGAGCGAAATGAACAGATAGAACTCACGCTCTTCACGGCGCGCCAGTTTGCCCAATTTCGGCTTGCCCATCGGTCGCGCCGCAGTGCGCTCAATCTGCTGTTGAAGAGCCATGCATCACTCCCGCTGCGTTGACATCATGCTTATAGTGAAGATCAACCAGATATCAGACTCTTCGTGTGTGGTGCGGTGCAGCGGCAAAGCTGCCACTTCGCACTACCGAATAAACTCGCGCGCGTTGACTGTCTCGTGATTGGCGTGGGCTTCGACAGGCTCAGCCCAGGCTTCGACAGGCTCAGCCCACGCCAGCCGACTCACAGGTGCAGGCGTGATTGTCCAGGTTTTGGTTGATCGCTCTGATGAGATCAGGAACGCCCCTTCAGAGAACCATCACCCGGCGCCTCACGCCCGATTGGCGGCAATAATCGGGTCAACCGCGGCGAACACCTGATCGCACGCATCCTTCACACTCAACTGACCTGCCACCACCAGATCCCAGATCGGTCCCGCCGCCTGTGTGACCTGCGGACCGGTCGGCTGGTCGATAATGTCGTGGCTGGCGATTGTGCGCATCGCCTGCTCGACATACTTCGCGCCGGGAGGGGCGAACTTCGAGTTGAGGTACGAGGGCCATGCCGAGAGGCGCGCCGGGCTGCCGCGCCCGGTAATCCCCCACATATACGACTGCCCGGCGGTGGAGAGGTATTCATTCAAGTAGATCCAGGCCGCATCGGGATTCTTGCTATCGCGCGTGATCATGTAGGCGCTGCCGGCGGAGAAGGTCACGTGCGCTTTGGGACCCCTGGGCCACATGGCGATGTCCCAGTTGAATTTTGCGCCCGCGCGGATCGGCGGGGTCGCCCACGAACCCTGCACGGTCATCGCAATCTTGCCGAACTGGAAGGCGGGCCAGGCGACGTTCTGCAGGTCTGCCGGGCTGGGAACCGCGCCCTTGTCGCGCAACTCCTGCCACCATTCGAGGGCGGCAACCGCTTCGGGTTGATTGATCAGGCACTCATCCTCCTTCGGCTCGCGCAGGTATTGCGCGCCGAAGGGCATCAGATAGGGCGGCGCCACCAGCGAGTCGCCCAGCGACGGGAGTTCGCCCAACCCGAAGATCTTATTCGGTCCTTCGCCCTGCGTCAGTTTGAGCGCAACTTCCTTCAGTTTTTCGAGGTCCCAGGTTTCGTCCGGGTAGGGGATTCCGGCGGCGTCGAAAAGATCCTTGTTGTAGTACAGATTGGCGGGACCTTCGTCATACGGGATGCCCCACAGTTTGCCGTCGCGCTGGTACGACACCAGCGATTGCGGGGTGAAGTCTTGCAGGTTGAAATCCTTCTCTTTGGCGATATAGTCGTCGAGCGGGCGGAACAGACCATTCTTGATGAACTCCTGCGACCAGGAGAACTGGCAATACATAATGTCGGGCAGGGCATTGCCAGCCGCCTGTGCGACGTACTTCTGACGATACTCGCCAAACGGCGTATTTTCGGCTTTAACGACGATATTCGGGTGGCGCTGCATAAAGAGCGCATCGAACTGTTTCTGGCGCTCAAAGAAGGTGGCGTCCCAGGCATGCGCCACACTGATCTCCACCCGCTCGCTCGGATCGGAGATGGCGTTGGTGGGCCAGCCGCTGTTGCCTTCGTCCGGGTTGTAGAGCGATACCGGCGTCGGCTCAGATGCGGGGGGCGTTGTTGGCGCTGTGCCAGCGACTGGTTGCTGCGGCGCCTGACCGCAAGCCGCCAGAATCGCCGCCATCGCTGCGCCGCCCAACCCCAGGCGCGCGCCAATCTGGAGCATTGCTCGCCGGCTCAAACCGCGTCGCTTGAACTCCTGCGCGAGTTCTTCCTCGTGATGCGTGGTCATGGAGTCCCTCCATCGTTGTCTGAACTATGCCGGAATGATTGCGCCTGATAACGACATATCGCCGGTGCGACAGGGTGCGATGCAGGTACAATGATCGCACTCGTGCGAGGAGCATCTGAGTGCCTGATAGTGACCGAAAACTGCAAACGCCTCCTTTCTTCGTTTATGAACCAATGTATGACTCGTCAGGACGCACCGACCGATGTTCAGCGGCGGAGCGATAGGCTGCATGAATCAGCCGCAGCGTCTTCAGATTGTCGGCGGCGTCGGTCAGCGGCGTCCCACCGGTCTGAATCGCGTCCATGAGCGCTGCCATCGGACCAATGAAGGCATCGGGGATCCAGCGACCTTCAAGGCGCACATCGAACCAGATGTCCGGCGCGGCGGTCGTGGAGCGGCACTGCAACGAGTCCGCCCTTCCGTGCGGATAGTCGTAGAGCAATCCAATAATGCCTTTGATCACCCCTTCGGTTCCCAGAAAGCGAAACGTAGCATAGGCGTCGCCGCTGTGATCGTGGTGATTGACGGCGACCAGCGCCTGCAACCCTGAGTCGTAATCGAGCACCGTGATTGTTTTGGTTTCGGCGCGCTCCTGTTGCCCCGGATAGCGCGCGTGGCGGCTCGTCACCCATGCCGGATCGCCGAACAGGAAGCGCAGACTGTCGAAGTAATGAATGCTATGGTACATCAGGTCGAGGTACGGATGCACCTGCAACCAGGGCCACAGATGCCACGGCGTCGTGATCGACACCAGAATCTGCGCATCGGTTGGCTGGCCAATAAAGCCGCGCCGGATCAGATCGTGCGCAGCGGCAATCGCAGGACTCCAGCGCATCTGCTGATTGACGGCGACGTTGCGCCCGGCACGACGCGCTGCTGCCACAATTGCCTCAGCATCCGCCAGGTTCTCGGCGAGCGGTTTCTGGCAAAGGAGATGCTTCCCCGCAGCGAGCGCCTGTTCGGCGATAGCGCGCTGATGCGAGGCGGGCACGGCAATGTCGCAAATAACCGCCTCCGGGTCCGCAAGCGCCTCATCGAGCGTCTCGTAGACGCGCGGGATGCCATGGCGAGCCGCAGTCGCTTGCGCCGCCTCGCGGTTGATGTCGTAGCAGCCGACTACCCGCAGACCGTGCGTTTTATATGCGGGCAGGTGCGCATAATTCGCAATTCCGCCGCACCCGATGAGCGCAATGCCATCATCGGTGCGGGCGGGCGGGCGCGGCCGATATTGGAGATCGAGAACCGGAACAGACGTCACTGTCTTTCTGCTCACAGGCTGGTCGTAGCGAATGCACGTCGGGGTGCGCCGGGATACGGAGACGATATATGTATTTTATAATTTTCGGATCGGATTGTCAAGAATAAGTTACGAACCTTCATCGACCACGAAGCTGACCAGACGAAAAGTGCGCACCGGCGCATCGGGGTGAGCCGGGCGCTGGATTAGCCAGATGGTGTAGATCGCCATATCACGACCGGAGGGATCGAGCAGGCATGACGTTGCATACGAACAGACCGGAACCGTTGAGAGGCGACCAAGCGCCTGCACTACGCCAAGATCGATCGCAAACGACGGCGGAGCGACCACGCCGCGCCGGACGGACCATCCTCCGATGCCGCAGCCAATCGCTGCGATAAGGGCGAATGCGGCAAGCATGCTGGCGATCAACGCGCGTCGCCTCATCATCAGTCAACCAGCGGGGAGGATCGTCGTTTCACCAGATACAGATGCTCGCACACCAGCACCGTTTCGCGGCGCTGGTTGAACACCTCGATCTTCTCGACGACGATTCCGTGATCGGCGCGTCGCGGATGATCCCGTTTCTCCGTGATGGTCGCCTCGACAGTGATGGTATCGTTGATGAAGACCGGGCGAATGAACCGCAACCGATCATAGCCATACGACATGGCGTGCGGATTGATCGCGCCGGCGGTCATGCCGATAGCAACGCTGAAAATCAGCGTGCCGTGGGCGATGCGCTGCCCAAAATCCTGGGTTTTGCACCATTCAGCATCCATGTGGTGCGGGTAGAAATCGCCTGTCTGCCCGGCGTGCAGCACCACATCGGCTTCGGTAATCGTCCGGCCCATCGTGCGGCGATGAAAGCCGATGTCGTACTCCTCGAAGTACTGTTCGTGGATCATGGTTCGGCGCTTCCTCTCTGCAAGCCATACTCTGCACGAATCATCGCAGTATGCTCGCCAACGCGCGGCGCCCCGGCGGGCGACGTCAGGATGGCGCCATCAATCCGGATCGGGCAGCGGGTTGTCATCAGCGTCATCCCATTACTGCGCGTCACCGGTTGCACCATCCGCAACGCCGCAAACCCCGGATGCGCCGTGAGCCGGTTCCAGTCGAGCACCTCAGCGCACCAGTAGTCCGCCGGTTCCAGCCGTGCGAGCCAGTATGCGGTCGGCTGAGTCGCCAGGTGTTCCGCAATCAGCGCCTTGATCGCATCGCGGGCGCTGAACCACGTCGCCGGATCGGTGTAGGCGAGCAACGCTTCACATCCCAACAGTTCGCCCAGTTGCGGGATCGATCCCATCGCCAGCGCCAGGTAGCCGTCGGCGGTGGCGTAGATGCCGTAGGGAGCGCCAAGGTAGGCGTGCGCATTATTGACGGCGCTGCGCTGCGGCAACCGACCGCCATCGTTCAAATAGGCGGTGAACACCTCGAATTGCAGGTCGAGCGCCGATTCAAGCAGGCTGACTTCGACCAGACCGCCGCGCCCGGTGATGCTGCGGCGCACCAGGCACGCGAGCACGCCCTGCGCCAGATGTGCGCCAGCGAGAATATCGGCGACCGCCAACCCGAACGGAAGCGGCGGCTGATCGGCGTCGCCGTTGAGAAACGGCAACCCGGATCGCGCCTGCGCCAGCAGGTCTTGCCCCGGCAGATCGCGCCACGGACCGGTTGCGCCATACCCCGTGACGGCAGCATAAATGATGCGCGGGTTGAGCGCCGCCGCCGCCTCATACCCAAGCCCCAACCGTTCGATGACGCCGGGGCGAAAGTTCTGGATCAGCACATCGGCGCGGGCAATCAGAGCGCGCACGCGCTCCAGGTCTGCCGGATCCTTCAGATTGGCGGCGAAGGAGAGTTTGTTCCGGTTGATCGTATGAAACAGCATGCTGTCGCCATCCAGAAACAGATCGGCGATAGCGAGATGGCGTCCGGCTTCGCCGCCGTCGGGACGTTCGATCTTAATCACGCGCGCGCCGAGGTCCGCCAGGCGCAGCGCACACGAAGGACCGGCGAGGAACTGACTGAAATCGAGCACAAGCAAGCCATCAAGCGGTCGGGTATCCATCACGCGCCCTTTCCATAGTCCAGCGAGCGGCGGTACAGGGAGTCGAGATCGTCGATGACGGCTGCGGCTGAACGTTCGCCCGCCAGACAGGCGTGCACCAGCGGCGCTGCGCGATCCTGAAACCAGGGGTAGCCTGCATAGCGCGGTCGCAGGAACGCCGCATCGAGCGCCGGCAGGGTGTCGCGGAAATACCCGTTGCAAAGCGCATTGGCGAGATCGTCGTTCCAGGCGGCGCGATAGCCAGGTTGCCCGCCGCTGGCGACGTAGATGCCGCACTGCACCGCCGGTTCAGCGACAAAACGGGCGAATGCCACGGCAACTTCGACGTGACGGCACGACGCAGAGATCGCCAACCCTGCGCCGCCGAGCGTCGAACGCAACCGTTGACCATTGAACGTCGTCAGTCCGCCAAACCGCAACCGGTTGGCGGCATATCCGGCGCGCGCATAGTTCGAGTAGCCGTAGGCGAACGGGCAATAGGCAAGCGTGTCGCTGGCGGCGAGCGCCTCGTGCGTCTGGATCGGATTGCGACGAAGACATACCGGATCACAGAGCGCAATCAACGCACGCAGACACTCCAGCGCAGCGATGCCGATCGAACGGTTGACCACCCATTCACTGGCGCGAAACGGCGTCTCCCCCAGCGCAATGCACATCATATAAAAGTGCATGAGGCTATCAATTTCGACCGCCGGCAGCGCAACCATTCCCCGGCGCGCGAGTTCGATCAGGCTGTCCCACGTCTCCGGCGGCTGAACGCCAGCGCGCTGCATGAGATCAGGGCGCCACGAACTGACCGGCGCGGCGGCATCGATCGCCAGCGCCCACTGACGCCCATCCCAGGAATAACTGGCATACGACGCACCAACGCTCTGCGCCTCCTGATCAGCAAGAAACGCAGGCGGCAGATGCTCATCGAGCGGCATGAGCAACCCATGCGCTGCGGCGTACCCGATGAAGGGATGGTCGATGACCAGGAGGTCGAAATGGTGCGCCAGATCGTGCAGCGGCTGATCGCCGAACGCCTTGAGCGAGCGCTTACGCCAGGCGATCGTCACGCCCGGATGCAGTTCGCCAAACCGCTGTGCGGCTGCGACCAGCGGCACATACCCGCGGGTGTGGTCCCAGGCAAGACCGGTGAGTTCGACATGGTCGGACGTATAATTCATATGCTCGCAGATCCCGCCGGGTTCGTGCATTCAGAGCCTGCCCAGGAACATGAGCCTTCCCGCCCGGCGGCTGATGGACTTTGAATAATTATTCCGCTATCCGTTCGTCCGCCCGGCGGCTGAAGCCGCGGGCTCCTGCTGCGAAGCCCGCC
>DAOTWI010000074.1:0-5308 GCA_034436075.1 Roseiflexus sp. | reverse complement strand
GTCGTGCGGGCGCGCCAGCGACGCGCCCCTACCTTCCGTCTCCCCGCGTTCAACGCGCAATGCGTGTCACGTGCGGGCGCACTGTCGTGCGGGCGCGCCAGCGACGCGCCCCTACCTTCAAACCTTCAACCTTCAACCTTCAAACCTTCAACCTTCAACCTTCAACATGAAACGCTCCCATCTGCGCACACACGCCCAAAATGGTGTATCATGGCGCTGCTATGACACACGTGCTCCATCAAGTCTCCGCATCAGAAGACTGCCGCGTCCCGGGTCAACTGCATACCCACATCGATTTGATAGAGGCGATTGGTCAGCCGCTGGTGATCACTGATCGGTCGGGCGTCATCGTGCACTGGAACAGTGCGGCAGAAATCGCGTTCGGCTGGCGTCGAGACGAGATGATCGGCAGGGCGGTCGCATCGTTGTCGGATCGCCCCGGCTGGCGGCGCAGGGTGTCGCGGGCATTGGACGAGGTTGTGCGGGATGGTCGGTGGAGCGGCGAACTGGTCGTCGAGCGCAGCGATGGAACTAAGGCGGCGGTGCTGGTCAGTGCGAGTCGCTGGCGCATCGATCGGGAAGACGCTGAGTTTATCATTGGCATTGCGACCGATATCAGTCAACAAAAGCGCGTTGAGTCGCGGCTGCGTCGCCGTGTGGCGGTTCAGCGGCAGCAGACCATTGACCTGCAACAACGCCTGACGCAGCAATTGACCAACGTGCGTCTGGCAAACCACATGCTGAACAGAGAGATTGCCGAGCGCATCAGCGTCGGGCAGAAACTGCGATTCCACGCGACGCTGCTCGCCGCCGTCAGTCAGGCGGTGATTGCAACTAACCTTGCACTCGAAATTATCTACTGGAGCCGATCAGCAGAGCGCATTTTCGGCTGGAGCGAGACTGAGATGATCGGTCGCCACGGTTTTGAACTGGTGGCTGAACCAAAGGATGACGCCCTGATAGCAGAGATGCGCGCAACCGTTGCCGCCGGTCGCACCTGGGAGGGTGAGTTCACCCTGGTGCGGCGTGACGGAACGACCTTCCCGGCATTTGTGACAATTGCGCCGATCTATGATGATCAGCAACAACGAAGCGGCGCAATCGGCATTGTCAGCGATATGACTGAGCGCAAACGCGATCGCCAGGCGCTGGCGGACGCCAATGTGCGCCTTCAGGAAGTGAATGCTGATCTGCGGTTGAGTCGCGACCTGTTGCACACAATCGTGGACAATCTTGATGATGCGCTGGCGTTGATCGATGGCGACGGCATCATCCAGGCGACCAACCGCCAGTTTGCCCGTCTCTTTGACATGCCGCCGGATGCGCTTCCTGGCGTCCCCTGCCATGAGGTCTGTCCAGCAGTTGCGCCGATTGTCTCACGCACCCTTTCGAGCGCTCTTAAGTCTTCAGGACGGGTTCAGATACAGACGTCATCAGGCGCAACGGTTATCCTGGACGTTCACAGTATTCCTCTGCGTGAAGAGGATGAGTCGCGGCGGGTAGTGCTGCGCCTGGTGGATGTCACTGAACATCTGCAACTCGAGGCGATCATGCGCCAGAATGAGCGGCTGGCGACGAGCAGTCGCCTGGCGGCGATTGTGGCGCACGAGATCAACACGCCGTTGCAGTCGATTCAGAACTATCTGTACCTGCTGCGCTCGAATGGCGCTGCACAGTCGGCGGAGTTTCTCGATCTGCTCAGCGACGAGATCTGCCGGGTGTCGGGGTTGTTGCGCCGCCTGCTCGATCTCCACCGCCCTGGCGATGGCGCGATTGAACTGGTTGATTGTAATGCCGTCGTCGAGCGCGTGCTGTTGTTGCTTGGCGGCACTCTGGCAGGGAGCGGCATCCGTGTGGAGCGATCGCTCGCGGCGTCATTGCCGCAGATATCAGGGCAGCGCGATGCCCTGATGCAGGTGTTGCTGAACCTGGTGCTGAACGCTGTTGATGCCATGCCGTATGGCGGAGCGCTCCGAATGACCACGCGCAGCGCATACGAAACGATCAACCGATCGCCGGTTGCGTGTGTGCAGATCATCGTTGAAGATACCGGACCAGGGATCGCGCCTGGTCTGCAAGAACGGATTTTTGACCCGTTCTTTACCACGAAGCCGCATGGATCAGGGTTGGGTCTGGCGGTCAGCCGGCAACTCATCGAACAACATGGTGGAATGCTGCGTGTACAGAGCGTTCCCGGCGACGGCGCGACATTTATTATCTCGCTCCCGTCAGCGAACGAAGCAGAGCGACTGTTGCGATACTGATAGAGACACTCTGGGTTGGCGCATACGCCGCAAAGCGAAACGGTTACAGACATGCGAAAGAGAACGTCATGGAGCGCGGACACGGTCGGGTTCTCCTTGTCGAAGACGATCATGCAGCGTTGATGTCGCTGCGCCGCATTCTGGAGGGCGCAGGCTATCACGTCACGGCGGTCGCCGATGGCGAAACCGCCTGCCAGCATCTAGAGGAGATTGGCAGCGGCGTGTACGATGTCGTGCTGACCGATCTGCGGATGAACGACGTCAACGGTCTTGATGTGCTGCGTGCAGCGCGGCGGCGGCCGGATCCGCCGGAAGTCGTGTTGCTGACCGGCTATGGGACGCTGGGTACAGCCATCGAGGCGTTGCGCGCCGGTGTGTACGATTATCTGCTCAAACCGTGCAAGCCGGATGAACTGCTGTGCGCCATCGAGGGGGCAATGCGGCGGCGGTACGACTCTGCGCTGCACCTCGCCGTGTTGCGCGAACAGACGCGCGATACTGAGTTCGAAGACGAGCGTTTCATTATTGAGCAGGTGCGCTATCTGCGGGTGGGTGAATTGCTGATCGATCGCTTCTATCGACGAGTCTTGTTCAGGAGCAGGGTGATCCAGGTGACGCCAACCGAGTATGATTTGTTGTGTTGCCTGGCGGAGGCGCGTGGTCAGGTGCTGACATTTCGCGAAATCGTGCAGCGCGCCTATTTCGATGCTCACGCCATTTCCGATGAAGAAGCCCAACAATTGCTCAAAACCCATATTCACAATCTGCGCCATAAGATCGATCCGGCGTACATTATGAATGTGCGGGGCACAGGGTATCGGCTGGTTGACCCCCGGACGCTGCGTCATCTTCGTTAACCTTTAGTGAAGTGCGCCCTGTTATAACATGGTATACTTCCCAACATATGAAACGATGCCCGTCCGTCAATGAGTCGCCCAGGCTCTCAGCGCGTATTGCGCGTCGCGTACCGCCTGTCACTCGTCACTCATCACTCGTCGCTGACATGAGAGGTATCTGTGCCCCGTGCGATGCGCTCTGATGATTGGGATCGCCTGTTTGCGCCGAATGCCCCGAAGCGGGGCGGTCCGCTGCGCGCGTTGATCAATCTTGTCCTGTTTGCTCTGGCGCTTGGGGCGCTGGCTTTCGGCGGTTCCTGGCTTGTCAGCGAGCGTCAACAGCAGGCGGAACGTCTTGCGGCAACGGCGACCGCATATGTTGGGGCGGTCGTGCCGCAACTGACCAGCGTCGCCGCTGTGACGCAAACGGTTGAGGCGCAGGGAACCGCAACCCGTATCGCGTTACGCACGGCAACGGCTCAGGCCGTGCCTGAGCCAACTGGTACGCCTGAGCCTGGCATTGGGAGCGGCGAAGTCGTCAGAGGCGGCAATCTGCGCCGGGAGCCGCGTATTGCCGACAACGTCGTCGGTCTCATCTATCCGGGTGACCGGATTACCTTCCTGGAGCGGCGCGCGGTCGGCGATCAGGCGTGGTTTCGCATTCGAGTCGATCAACCAGCGGCTGATCGATCAGGGGAAGGCGTCCCTGCCGGAACAGAAGGATGGGCGTCGGCGCTGCTGCTCTCCCCGCCTCCCTGATGAATCATCTCCTGTCTCAATTCATTGTGCTCCAACATCTTCCAGGAGACCTGCCAGTGACACCTGCTCTTACATTTGGTTGCGTTCTGAACGATGCTCGTTTCACATTCTGGTCGATTCTGCGCCATGGCGCGCGGGTGCGCGCCGCAGAGCGCGGCGTCACCGTCATTGATCACGATGCGCCGACAGTCGAAGCGCAGGTTGAGATCGTCTCCGATCTGCTGCGGCGGCGTGTGCATGCCCTGATCCTGGGACCGGCGCATGAAACGCGCGCATTTGCTCAGCATCTCGAACTGGCGCGGCTGGCGCGCATACCGGTCATCGAGGTCGATGGCGGCATTCTCGAAGGATACGTCAGCGCGACGGTCCGTTCCGACGAGTGCCAGGGATTGTCACGCATTGCAGAGTTGTTCATTGCGCGCCTGGGCGATCAGTTTCGTATCGCTCTGATCGCCGGTCCGCACAATCATCGCGCCGAGATCCTGGCGGAGACGCTGCGCCAGTCGCCCCGTGTCCGGATCGTTGCGCAGGCGGTTGGCGACTGGACGCGCGAAAGCGGCAGACGGCTGACGGAGGAGTGGATGCGCTCCGGTCACCTGATCGACGCCATCTTCGCCGCCAATGATCCGATGGCGCTCGGCGTCGTCGATGCGCTCGAAGCGCTGCATTTGACGGGGAAGGTCATGGTGGCTGGTTTCGATGGACTGCCAGAGGCGTTGCGCGCGATCAACGATAACCAGATGCTGGCGACGGTCAATCAGGATCCGCTGTGCATTGGTCGTCAGGCAGTGGATGTGGCGCTCCAGGCGTTGCGCGGCGATCCGGTGGAACGTCAGATCTTCACGCCTGGCGAGTTGATTACCCGTGACAGTGTCACCGAATCGGCGCTGCGCGCACTCGATCTGCTGCCCGGCATCATGCGCGATCTCATCGAGAGCAATGCCGAACGGCAGAAGTTGCAGGAGGAAATCATTGCCGCACAACGCTCAACCATTCGAGAATTGTCGACGCCTATCATTCCTGTTGACGAACGCACCCTGATCGTTCCATTGATCGGCGCAATCGACAGCGCCCGCGCCGCACAGATGACCCAATCCATTCTCACAACTATCGGCGAGCGGCATGCCGACGATGTCATTATCGACATTACCGGTATTGCCGTGATTGATACTGGCGTCGCCAATCATCTGGTGCAAACCGCACAGGCTGCCAGCCTGCTCGGCGCTCACGTGACCCTGGCAGGAATGTCGCCGGAGGTTGCACAAACAATCGTGCAGCTGGGGGTCAAACTCGGTCAGTTGACAACATGCAGCAATCTCCAGGCAGCCCTGGAACTGGTGCGTCGCCGTCGCCGCCGATTATAATGGTCGTCTTCAGGTGGAGGCGTTGCATTGCACCGGTGGAGGCGTTGCATTGCACCGGTGGAGGCGTTGCATTGCACCGGTGGAG
>DAOTWI010000073.1:0-2386 GCA_034436075.1 Roseiflexus sp. | reverse complement strand
ATGCGCTGCGCCTGGTCGAGGATCAGCGGCGGTTGACCGCGCAGCGCGCCGCAGCCGAAGAGCGGCTGCGCATCGCGCGCGACCTCCACGATGACGCGGTGCAGCAATGGTTAATCTTCCTATGAGACCTGCCCTGACCACGCGCCTCAAACCCGCTCGAACCGCGCCTGGAAGAAGCGCAGGTATTTCGGCTCGTACACCATGCGCAGCCCCCGCGTCTGTGCGCGGGCGTCGTACACGGCTTTCACCGCTTCGGCAACAACGTCCATATGCGCCTGGGTGTAGACGCGGCGCGGGATGGTCAGCCGGGTGAGTTCGAGTTTCGGGTAGTAATGATCGCCGGTCTTCGGGTCGCGTCCGGCGCTGGCAATCCCCCGTTCCATCGCCCGGATGCCGGAGTCGAGGTACAACTCCGCCGCCAGGGTCTGCGCCGGAAATTCGCGCTGTGGAATATGCGGGTAGAAGCGGCGCGCGTCCAGGAAAATCGCGTGCCCGCCGATTGGTTGCACAATCGGAATATTCCAGTCGGTGAGCAATTCGCCCAGGTAGCGCACCTGTCCAATCCGCGCGCGAATGTGGTCGTCCTGGACGGATTCTTCGATGCCGACCGCCATCGCTTCCATGTCGCGCCCTGCCAGCCCGCCGTAGGTGTGCAACCCTTCGTACACCACCACCAGGTTGCGCAGTTCATCGAAGAGATCAGCATCGTTGACCGCCAGCCAGCCGCCGATATTGACCAGCGCGTCCTTCTTGGCGCTCATCCAGGCGCCGTCGGTGTAGGAGCAGAACTCTTTCAGGATGTCAGCAATGGATCGGTTTGCGTACCCTTCCTCGCGTTCCTGGATGAAGAAGGCGTTTTCGACCATGCGGGTCGCGTCGAGGAAGAGACGCACGCCATACCGGTTGCACAGGTCGCGCAACGCACGCACATTCGCCATACTCACCGGCTGCCCGCCTGCCATGTTGACCGTGCCCGCCAGACTCACATACGCAATGTTCTGCGCGCCTTCCCGCCGGATCAGCGCCTCCAGTTTGTCGAGATCGACATTTCCCTTGAACGGATGCAGCGATTGCGGATCGTGCGCTTCGTCGATGATGACATCGACGAAGATCCCGCCTGCCAGTTCCTGGTGCAGGCGTGTAGTCGTGAAGTACATATTGCCGGGAACGTACTGCCCGGGACGGATGGCGGCGCGGCTGATCAGATGTTCAGCGCCGCGCCCCTGATGGGTCGGCACAATGTGGCGGTAGCCGTAGTACTGCTGAATTGTCGCTTCGAGCCGGTAGAAGTTGCGGCTGCCGGCATACGCCTCGTCGCCGAGCATGATCGCAGCCCACTGGCGGTCGCTCATGGCGTTGGTGCCGCTGTCGGTCAGTAGATCGATGTAGACGTCCTCGGAGCGGAGGAGAAAGGTGTTGTACCCGGCTTCCGCCAGCGCGCGCGCACGCTCCTCGCGGGTGGTGACCCGCAGCGGCTCGACCATCTTGATTTTCCACGGTTCAGCCCAGGAGCGCCTGCCGAATTGTTGCCCCATCGTTTGCGGGTTCGGATGAGTCATGGGTGTCGCCTCCTTGCGATACAGTTACGCCGTTGTATGGTAGATGCGTTCGTGCAGCACGCCGATGTACGGCAGATTGCGGTACTTTTCATCGAAATCGAGACCGTAGCCGACTACGAACTCATTGGGAATGTCGAATCCCAGGTAGTCGATCGGAATATCAGCGCGGCGGCGTTCCGGCTTGTTGAGCAGTGCGCAGATGCGCAGACTCGCCGGGTTACGCCGCAGCAGATGCCCGCGGAGGTACGCCAGCGTCAACCCGCTGTCGATGATGTCTTCGACGATCAACACGTGGCGTCCGGCAATATCGGTATCCAGGTCTTTCAGCATACGCACCACGCCGCTCGACTCGGTCGTTTTGCCGTAGCTCGAGGTGGCAATGAAATCCATCGCCAGCGGCAGATCGATAGCGCGCGCCAGATCGACCATGAACATGGCGCACCCTTTCAGCACCCCCACCAGCAGCAGATCACCAAGCGGGCGATAGTCTGCGGCGATCTGCGCGCCCAATGCGCGCACGCGCTCCTGAATCTGATCCGCCGTAATCAGGATTTTTGCCATGTCATCGTGCATGGAATGCTCCTTCTCAACGCCTGTCACTGCGTCCACGCCGGTCATCCCTTCGATCCACAAGTGAAGCGCCGGTTGCCCGATGGTGGCGCTGCTCCCCTCTGCCACGCCGATGCCGGGAACCCAGACAATCCGTTCGCCAGACACGACAATCGGCCATTGGTCGCGCACTGCGCGCGGCACACGGGCATCGACCATGATGTCCTGCAGGCGGCGTGTGCCGCGCCCGCCCTCCGGTCGCATCCGGTCGCCGGGGC
>DAOTWI010000072.1:0-5677 GCA_034436075.1 Roseiflexus sp. | reverse complement strand
GAGCCGGTTCGCCTGTCTTAGAGTCAGCAGTCATTGCGAGGCGCGCCAACGCTGAAGCAATCTCCTGTCAGGCGGGAAGATCGCTTCGCGGAGCCTGCCCCGAACGCAGTGTGGGGGCAGGCAGCGCCGCCCGCCCTTCGACAGGCTCAGGGGGCGGGCGGCGCTGCGCTGCTGGCAGGATAGCCGAAGAAATACGTACTATGCCAGGAGCACACTGATGGCGCTCGACAATCCAACCGTCCTGGCGCGATTGCAGGCGGCGCTGCCCAATGCCATCCTCGGCTCGTCGGAGTTTCGCGGCGATCTGAGCGTCTTCGTTCGCCCGGAACGGATCGTCGATGTGGCGCGTTTTCTGCGCGACGACCCGGAACTGTGTTACAACTTCCTCGAAAATCTGTGCGGCGTCGATTATCTCGGGCGCGAGCCGCGCTTCGAGGTTGTCTATCACCTGCTGTCGTTCGCCAATCGTCACCGGATCTGCCTGAAGGTCGGCGTCAGCGAACGCAATCCATCGGTTCCATCGCTTACCGGACTCTGGCCCGGCGCCAATTACCACGAGCGTGAAACGTTCGATATGTTCGGCATCACGTTCACCGGGCATCCATGCCTTGACCGCATTCTGATGCCTGAGGATTGGGAGGGTCATCCGCTGCGGAAAGATGTGCCGCTCGGCGTTGAAGAAGTGGCGTTTACCTTCAACCAGGATCGCATCTACGCGCACAAGCCGTTTGCAAAGGAGTAGGCAGAGATGACCGTCGCAGAAACCCGTGCGCGCAACCTGAGCATCCCAGCCCCCAGCCAGATTACCCGTCCGGCGCTCGAAGGGGCGAAAGAGACCATGGTGCTGAACATGGGTCCGCATCACCCCAGCACCCACGGCGTGCTGCGGTTGGTCGTCGAGCTCGATGGCGAAACCGTGATCGATGTGGCGCCCGACATCGGTTACCTTCACACTGGCATCGAGAAAACGATGGAGAGCAAAACGTACCAGAAGGCGGTCGTGTTGACCGACCGCACCGATTATCTGGCGCCGCTCTCCAACAACCTGAGTTATGTGCTGGCGGTCGAGAAACTGCTCGGGTGCGAGGTTCCAGAGCGGGCGACCGTCGCGCGGGTGCTGCTGGTTGAACTGCAACGCATTGCCAGCCATCTGGTGTGGCTCGGCACCCACGCGCTCGACCTGGCGGCGATGAGCGTGTTCCTCTACGGCTTCCGCGAGCGCGAACAGATTCTTGACATTTTCGAACTGGTCTCAGGCGCGCGTATGATGACCAGTTATTTCCGCGTCGGCGGGCTGGCGTATGATCTGCCGGCTGAGTTCGATGCCGCCGTCGAGACGTTCCTGGAGATGATGCCGGGGCGCATTGATGAGTATGAAGCCCTGCTGACCGACAATCCGCTCTGGATTGAGCGCACGCAGGGCATCGGCGCGATTGATAGCGAGGCGGCGATTGCGCTGGGATTGACCGGACCAGGTTTGCGCGCGACTGGCGTGGCATGGGACCTGCGCAAGACCATGCCCTACTGCGGCTACGAAACCTACTCCTTCGCCATCCCCACCGCTACTCACGGCGATATTTACGACCGCTACCTGGTGCGCATGGCGGAAATGCGCGAAAGCGTCTCGATCTGCCGCCAGGCGTTGCAACGGCTGCGCGATATCAGTCCGGGACCGTATATGACGCTGGATCGCAAGATTGCGCCGCCGCCGAAGAGCGAAATTACGCACAGCATGGAGGCGCTCATCCACCATTTCAAGTTGTGGACTGAGGGCTTCAAGCCGCCGCGCGGCGACGCGTTGGCGGCGGTCGAGTCGCCGCGCGGCGAATTGGCGACGTATATCGTCAGCGATGGCAGCGCCAGACCCTATCGGGTGCATTTCCGCGCGCCTTCATTCGTCAATCTCCAATCGCTGCCGCACATGGCGCGCGGGCATCTGGTCGCCGATCTGGTGGCGCTGATCGCCTCGCTCGACCCGGTGCTCGGAGAAGTTGATCGCTAACCCCCTGAAAGAAGACGAGAATCCGGTATGTCCCTGATCGAGAAGTACGGCGCCGAGATTGAGTCAATCGTGGCGCGTTATCCCCACAAACGCAGCGCCGTCCTGCCATTGCTCTTCATTGCGCAGGACGAGTATGGGCATCTGACCGATGCCGCCATGCGCGAGGTGGCGGACCTGCTCGATATGCCGCCAACCGATGTGTTTGAGGTTGCCGGTTTTTACTCGTTGCTGTATGAGCAGCCGGTAGGCAGGTGGGTCTTGCAGGTGTGCGATGATGTGCCGTGCGCGTTTTGCGGCGCGGAAGACCTGATCGCCACGCTGCAAGAAAAACTGGGAATCGCCGTCGATCAGACGACGCCCGACGGCATGTTCACGCTGCAACGGGTCAAGTGCCTGGCAGATTGCGATCACGCGCCAGTGTTGCAGGCGAACCTGGAGTACTATCACGACCTGAACACGCCGGAGAAGGTTGAAGCAGTGCTGGCAGAACTCCGGCGGCGCGCAGAGTCTGGCGAGAAACTCAGCATTTCGGGACGGTACGCAGACCGGTAACCTGTTTGCGAGGAGCGTCGTGTCGGACCACTCGCTCGATCAGCTTGCGGCAATGTCGCCGCTCGAGGTCTGCGCCGCGTTGCAGACCGCACCTCACGGCCTCGATGAAACAGAGGCGCGCAAACGCCGTGAACGCTACGGTCCCAATGCGATTACCGATACCCTGTCGGTCTCCACGCTGCGCCGCCTGATCGCGTCATTCGTTAACTGGATTTCGCTGATCCTGTTGATTGCCGGTCTCCTGGCGTTCCTCAGCGATACGCCGATCATCGGCTGGATCATTCTGGTTGTCGCCCTCCTCAACGGCATCTTCACGGCGTGGCAGGAGTATCTTGCCGAACGCGCAATCGCCGCCCTTCGCCAGTTGCTGCCTGCAACCACCTATGTGCGTCGTGCCGGGCAGGTGCGCCAGATTCCGACGACCGAGGTCGTTCCTGGCGATGTTCTGCCCCTGAAGCCGGGCACAGTCGTTGTCGCCGACGGCTACCTGATCGCCAGCGATGGCTTGCGCGTCAAACAGACTGCGCTGACCGGCAATGCGGCGCCAGTCACCAAAGTAGCGGGGTCCATGCCCGACCCGACGCTGGCGCTGGCGGAGCGTCCCAATATTCTGCTGGCGGGTACGGTGGTGTTCGAGGGGCAGGGCAGCCTGGTTGCAGTGCATACCGGCATGCAAACCCTGCTGGGCACGATTGCGGAAAGCACCGCAGCGCTCCGCGCCGAGCCTAGCCCGCTGGGGCGGGCATTGAACGCCCTTGCCGCCACGATCACCCGCGTGGCGATTGTCGCAGGTATTGGCGCGTTCCTGCTGACGGTTCTGGGGCAACAGTTTTCCATTCAGGCTGGCATTATTTTTGCCATCGGCATGATTGTGGCATTCGTGCCGGAAGGTCTGTTGCCGACGGTCACGCTGGCGCTGGCGCTGGCGCGGCGACGCCTGGCGCGCTACGGCGTGCTGGTGCGGCGGTTGGCGGGAGTCGAAAGTCTGAGTTCAGCAACCGTCATGTGCATTGATCGCGTTGAGGCGCTGACCAGTAACGCATTGACGGTCAATGCCATCTGGGCTGGCGGACAGGTCTATACCACCACCGGCAGCGATTACCGCCCTGAAGGCGCGTTTCTGCGCGAACGCGCGCTGGTGCGGGTCGTGTCGGATCCCGACCTGACGGCAGTGCTGCGAGCGGCGGTGTTGTGCAACAACTCGCGTCTGCTGCCGCCCGATGCCAGCAACCCCGACTGGCATATCCTTGGTGATCCGCTGGAAGGCGCGCTGCTGGCGACTGCGGCGCGCGGCGGCATCAACGAAGCATCAATCGGCAATCACATCGTGCGGTTGCAGAGTTTCCCGTATGAGCCGCGCCGCCAGCTTGGCAGCGTGGTGGTCGCGTTCGAGCGTGATGGGAAGCGTGAACTGGCGGCATATGTGCGTGGCGCCGGTCGTGTCGTTTTGTCGCTCTGCACGTTCATTCAGCGCCGTGGGGCGGTAACGGAACTGGATGAAGCGACATGCCGCGAGATTGAGCGAATCATCGACGATTACGCCCGCACCGGTCAGCGGGTGGTCGCCTTTGCCATGCGCGCGCTCGAAGAGCCGCAAGAAGGGATGATGTGGCGCGCACGCGATATTGAACACGACCTGACCTTTCTCGGTTTCGCTGCGCTTCAAGAGCCGCCTCAGCCGGAAGTCGTCCAGTTGATCGAGGGATGCCATAAGGCGGGCATTCGTGTGATCGTGGTCACCGGCGCCTACGGGCTGGCCGCCGAGGCGAGTGCGCGGCGCGTCGGGTTGATCGATACGCCGCACGTCCACATTGTGACCGGCGCCGACCTCGATCATATGAGCAGCGCCAACCTTGGACTGTTGCTCGCTCCGCTGGAAGATGTCGTGTTTGCACAAATGGATGCGGCGCATAAGCGGCGGATCGTCGAAGCGCTGCAACAGCGCGGCGAGGTGGTCGCTTTCCTGGGTGACAGCATCAATGACGCGCCAGCGCTGCGGCAGGCGGAAATCGGGGTGGTTGTCAGCGCGTCGGGAACGGCAGTCGCTCTTGCAGCCGCCGATATTGTGCTCAATGCGCAACATCCCGCCGGTCTGCTCCTGGCGATCGAGGAAGGGCGCGCGATTTTCGCCAACATCCAGAAGCTCGCTGCGTATGTGTTCGCGCACAATGTCGCGGAAGCCGCCGTGATCGTCGTCAGCGTCGTGGCTGGCATCCCATTGCCGCTGACTGTATTGCAGGTGCTGGCAATCGATGTGGGAACGGAACTGTTGCCGTCGGTTGCGTTGAGCACCGAACCGCCTGAACCAGGCATTCTGGAACAACCGCCGCGCCCGCGTATTGCACCGCTGCTCGACCGCGAAACATTGTTGCGGACGTTTGCCATGCTGGGGATGCTGGAAGGGGCGCTGGCGTTGCTGGCGTTTTTCGCTGCCTACTGGAGCGCCGGGTGGCGTCCGGGTATGCCGATGGATAACAGTGGCGATCTCTATGCCCAGGCGACGACGCTGACCTACATGGCGATTGTCATGGCGCAGGTTGGCGTAGCGTTCGCCAGCCGGACGCGCCGGAGTTCGGTTTTTCACATTGGGCTTTTTACCAACCGGGCGCTGGTGATCGGAACGTTGCTCTCGATCGTCCTGATGCTGGCGCTGGTCTATATCGAACCGCTGGCGGAACTCTTCAATTTTGTCCCGCCACAACCCGAACACTGGATCTTGCTGATTTCCTTTCCGGCAATTATGCTGCTGGTGGACGAACTCTTCAAATGGTGGCAGCGACGCCGCCAGACGGTGCAGTTTGCCTTTTGACACATTGCGAGCGACAGGTGATTGAACAACGCACTGCGCCGGTGCGCATTTTGGTGTGCATCAGCGAGGAAGAGCAATCACAGGCGGTTATTCGCCATGCGGCACGGGTTGGGGTCGAACTCGGCGCCGAACTGCTGGCATTGCATGTTGAGCCGCCGGGCGCAGCCACACGCCGTTCAGCGCGGGCTGCGCAGCAACTGGAGCGCAACCTGCGCCTGGCGCGCGACCTGGGCGCCCATGTGCGGGTGATTGATAGTCACCGCATCGTGTCTTCCATCCTTCAGTATGCGCACGACCACGGTGTGCAACGTATC
>DAOTWI010000071.1:0-2382 GCA_034436075.1 Roseiflexus sp. | reverse complement strand
GCGGCAGCGACATGGCGCCCGACCATCCGGCGGCGAGTTGCGCGGCTTCGTCACGCGCCTCGCGCAACCAGCCAAACATGATCCGCCGCCCGCGTTCATCGACGAAACTCTGCGGCGCATAGAAATCGCGGCTGCCATCCACCTCGCCATACGCCTCGGGAATGAACCGGTGCGACTCATAGCGCCCGGTCAGATACACCGCCCGGTTGAGCGGCAGCGGTGACACCACCAGCGCGTGCCGGTCGCCGAGCGGGAAGAAATCGGGGCATTCCCACATCTCGTCGTTCTCGCCCACGCTGCCGGCGCAGAGCGGACCCAGATACTCCCATTCGAGCAGCGTGCGCCCGCGATACAGGAAACAGGCGCCTCCCTGCCCCGCAATCCCCGACCCGATAATCTGATGCCACCAGTCACCCTCGCGCCAGACGCAGTGGTCACGGAAGCCGGGAACGGTTATCCCTTCGGGCGGACCGGCAATCACCGGGTTGCGCGGATGTTTCCGCCATGCGATCAGGTCGTCGCTGCCGGTGGCGACATACGGCAACTGAACGCCGCCACGCACTTCGGTGTAGATGAGCGTGGGAACGCCATGGTCGTCTACAGCGACGCCAGACCAGCACCCGTCATCGCGCGGCGATCTCGGTTCCGGCGCCAGCGCAATCGGCAGATCGCTCCAGTGCGCCAGATCATCGCTGACGGCGTGCCCCCAGTGGATGAAACCCCAGCGCGCCTCATGAGGGTTATGCTGGTAGAAGAAGTGATAGCGACCACGCCACTGGATCAGTCCGTTCGGATCGTTCATCCAGCCGGAAGGCGGCGAAAAGTGGTAGCCTGGCCGGTATCGGTCGTTCGATGCCATCACGATGAACGCCTCAACGCAATCACTTCAATCTCCACGCGCGCGTCGCGCGGCAACCGCGCGACCTGAACCGTTGCACGCGCTGGCGGGTCAGCAGTGAAAAACTCGGCATAGACGGCGTTCATGGCGGCAAAGTCGTTCATGTCCGCGAGAAAGACCGTCGTTTTGACCGCCTGGGCGAGTGAACTGCCGGCGGCTGCCAGCACTGCTTGAAGGTTCGTCAACACCTGGCGCGTCTGTGCCGCCACGTCGCCTTCCACCAGCGCGCCATCGGGAGTCAGCGGAATCTGCCCCGAACAAAACACGAAATCACCGGCGATGATCGCCTGCGAGTACGGACCAATCGCCTGCGGCGCATCCGGCGTTTGCACGACTGAACGTTTCATGAGTGCGCCCCTTTCTGCAAAAATGAATACCGGGGCTATTGTAGCAGAAACATTCGAGTATAATACTGCGCGTGAGTAGTAAGACGATTTCGGGCGATCCGCCCGCGCTACAGCCGACCGCCAGCGCGTATGCGCGCCTGGCGCTGCGTTATCTGGATATGCGCCTGGCGCTGGTGATTGTGCTGGCGTTGCTGGCGGGCATCTTCGCCTATCAGGCGCCGGTCAATACGGCGATCCCGGTCGGTTGGCCCGGCGACCGCCTGTTTTTCCAGGCGAGCGAAGGCGCTGGCGCCGCCGACCGCCTCACGTTCTACGGCGACGAAATCACCGCCGATGCGCCAGGCGGGCGCAGCCGCTGGACGCACCAGGGGGCGCGGGTTGATCTGCCCGGTGTGGGGGAAGGCGCGCTCGTCGTGACAGTGCGGGCGCAGGGCTGGCCCCCCGATGCCCTCAACCGCGCAACGCGCCAGCCCGAAGTGACGGTTACGGCGGACGACACGCTCGTCGGACGCTTCACGCCAACCGAACAGTGGGCGGAGTATGATGTCGCCATTCCCGCCGAAGCGCGGCGCAGCAGCGACCTGACGCTGATCCTGGTTGCGTCGGATGTCTTTACCAGCACGAGCGCCTACAACGATCCACGTCCAAAAGGAATCCGCATCGACTCGATCCGGATGCGCAGCGCCAGCGATGGTCCGTTCGTGCCTGCGCCTGCGCCAGTGCTCTGGTTGACGGCGAGTGGCATCATCTGGTTTCTGGCGCTGGCGGGGGGCAGTCGCCGGCCGACGTTTGCCTTCGTGGGTGCGACGCTGCTGGTCAGCGGTGCGGCGGTTGCGCTGGCGGCGGTGCGCATCTGGATGGTTGCGCTGCTGCCATGGTTTGTCGCGGCTGGCGCTGCACTGCTGCTCTGGCAGTATCGCACGGCTCTGGCACGCTATCCGCTGCGCCTGGCGCGACGCTTCGTGCGCGGGTCTGCGCTTGGGTACGGGTTGCTGGCAGCGACAGGCGTATGGCTGGCGGTCATGATCGTTCAGAACGCTCCGCCAATGCCGCGCCTGGAACAGTTTTGGGAGTTCTTCCCCGACTCACTCATCTACACCCTGATTACGCTGGGCAGTCTGGCGCTAATCCTGATCT
>DAOTWI010000070.1:0-2768 GCA_034436075.1 Roseiflexus sp. | reverse complement strand
GGTATCGCCACGTCTAGCCCGCGCAGGCGGGCTTTGCAGCAGGAGCCCGCGACTTCAGTCGCCGGGCGGGTGGACGGATAGCGGAAGAATTATTCAAACTCCATTCGTCGCCGGGCAGGCAGGCAGATAGCGGAATATTTCATCAAAGTTCATCAACCACCGGGCGGGCAGGCGCATTCACACACCGTGGCAAGGACGTGGCAACGCCCTTCGCGTGATGAGCCCGACAGGTCAGCGTGGCGGTATGGCGGGCTGTTACCTGACCTTTCGCGCCAGGACTCAATTGTCACGGACAGCTGGCGGCAGACAATCCGTGATGCGATAGAGAGGACCGAATCGACCATGGAACACGCCTCCGCCAGAAAGCGCTTCCTGATCCTGCTGCCCATTCTGCTGATCGCAAGCGCTGCGTTCGTGTTCAGCGCCGCGGCGCGCTGGCTGGAAGAGGCTCCCGGCTATCTGGTCGGCTTTGGCTTCTACTGGTTGTGGTGTCTGAGTGTGCCGCTGTTCCTCTGGGGAAGGGGAGGTCTTCACCACGTGCTCGCAGCAGAGGCGCCCCTCTTCAGAAAAGAGAACTGGCTGCTCATTGCACTGCTGTCGCTCACCATCGCTGGCGCCGTCTGGATGTATTTCATTCCTGGTCTGGCGAGTGTGTCGTTAGGGGTGTTGTTGTTCTCACCGATCGCCATTCTCAACGGAACTGCCGAAGAAATCCTGTGGCGCGGGGTCTATGTAAAGGCATTCGAACACAACGCGATGTTCGGGTGTGTGTACCCCGCAGCGGGGTTTGCGCTGTTTCATCTGGCGCCAACCCTGGTGTTTCCAGCCGAAGGCGGAGCATTCCCATTCATCATGTCCACATTCGCCCTGGGATTGGTCTATGGCTGGGCGGCGTACAGGACGAAGACCGCCAGGTGGACCGCCGTTGCCCATAGCCTGGCGGGTGTGCTGGCGTTTGGCAAGCCGATCTCGACGAGCATCGCCTGGCTTATTCATAGGTGACGGTCACGTTGTCACCTGCCCCGCTTTCCTTACCAGATTCTTACATTCGCCTTGTACGCGCCTTACACTCCTGGCATACACTGTGCTCACTCATGATTCTTTGTGAACAGCAGTACGAGGTTTGATGTATGACCGTTGCAGAATTGCAAACCCAGGCGCCAGCGGTGACCGCGAGCGCCCTCTATGATGCGTTGTTGCACAACACGGCGCCGTTCATTCTCGATGTGCGCAACCCGGACGACTTCGCGCGCTGGCGGATCGAGGGTCGCGCCGGATTGACGGTTCAGAACATTCCGTATTACGACTTTATCGAAGATGAAGAAGGCGCGGTCGCCCGTCTTCCCGCCGGCCGCGAGGTGCTGGTCGTGTGCGCCAAGGAAGGGTCGTCGCAGTACGTTGCCGAACTCCTGCGCGCGCGTGGCATCGATGCACGCTATCTGGAAGGCGGCATTCTGAGCTGGGGGCATCTCTACGACACACGCGACATTGTCAGCGCCTCCTGGGGTCGCATTGTACAGGTTGCACGCCCGGCGCGCGGCGATGTCAGTTTCATCGTCATCAGCAATGGCGCCGCCGCGGTCATCGATCCGCTGCGCCACACCGCCCCCTACCTGGACGCCATCGCCGCGCACGGCGCACGCCTGACGCATATTTTCGATACGCACGTGCATGCCGACCATATCAGCGGCGGACCGGCGCTCAACCGCGAAACCGGCGCGCCATACTACGTCCATCCCTACGATGCGATCCACCCGATCGACATGCTGCCAGCAACGATTGCATACACGGCGCTCGACGATGGGCAGACGTATCGCGTCGGGCAGGTCGAACTGCGGATGATCTGGTATCCAGGGCATACGCTGGGGCAGGTGAACATTCTGGCAATCGCTCCCGATGGTTCGCGCTACCTGTTCACTGGCGACGGCATCTTCCTGCGTTCGTTCGGGCGACCGGACCTCGGCGGCAAAGGCGAGGCGTGGACGCCAATGCTGTACGAGAGCATGGCGCGCCGCCTGCCGCCACACCTTAACGATGCAACGCTCATTCTGCCATCGCACTTCTCGACGCTCGATGAGGCGGATGAAGCCGGGCGCGTGGCAGCGCCGTGGGGCGTTGTCCAGCAGACGAACACCTCCCTGTCGCACCTGGAGTCGGAGGAAGCGTTCCGGTCATTCGTCCTCGGCAATCTGCCGGAGTTCCCGCCGCAGTATGTCGAAATCAAGCGGGTGAACATCGGTCTGCGCACACCGTCTGAGGCGGAAGCGGAAGAACTGGAACTGGGCAAGAACGTGTGCGCCCTGGCGCAGTAACATCAAGAGCAGAAAGGTCTGGAGGGCGGCACGCCCTCCAGGCAAGCAACATTGGCGCGGAACGACGCCAAACCAGAAATCAACGAAAGGAACAATGTTCATGGAACTGACATATCACCAGACGCTCGATGTCAAGGGTGCGAAGTGCCCGATGCCGCTCGTCAAGAGCCGCAAGGCGATCACCGACCTGCCAGTTGGACAGGTGCTGCGCGTCGTCGCCACCGACCGCGGATCGGTCGCCGATTTCCAGGGCTGGGTCAAGACGGCGAAGAACGTCGAACTCCTGGCGCAGGAAGTCGTGCAGGAGGGCGGGCAGGACCTGTACATCCACTACCTGCGGCGCACGGCGTGAGGAGAACCGGGAACCGAGAACTGAGAACCGAGAATGAGAACCGAGAACTGAGAACCGAGAACTGAGAACCGAGAACTGAGAACCGAGAACTGAGAACCGAGAAC
>DAOTWI010000069.1:0-4529 GCA_034436075.1 Roseiflexus sp. | reverse complement strand
GGTATCGCCACGTCTAGCCCGCGCAGGCGGGCTTTGCAGCAGGAGCCCGCGACTTCAGTCGCCGGGCGGGTGGGCGGATAGCGGAATATTTAATCAAACTCCATTAGCCCGCCGCGCTCGTAATTCCTCATCAGCGCCGGGTGCGCGGCTATTCGGTTCTGGCAAACGACGATTGCGGCGAGCGGTCGAGCAGCGCCCACAAAATAGCCGCCAGCAGCAACCAGAGTAATTGATCGCGCACGCGCACCGCAAACTCAATCACCCGTTGCGAGTCGGGCAGCGTTTGCATCACCTGCGCCAGCCACTGCGCTGGTGCATCGAACAACCACGCCAGCGCATCGCCCAGTCCCGCCTGCATCAACAAATGGCCGCCATAGGTCCACGCGACCGCCAGGGAGACTGCCATGACCACGGCGGTCAGGCTGTAGACAGTAATAATGTACCAGCGACGCGGACGTGCGACGGGGGTGAGGTGCGATGCCTGCAATGCAATCGCCATCAACTGCGCCGTAAGGACCGGTGGCGCTTCCCAGCGGAGTTCTTCGCGCAGCGCCGCATCGATGACCCGGTTGCGCCGGTGATAGATGGCGCACGCCGGGCATTCAGCCACGTGATCGCGCAGCGCCGTTTCGTCGATGTCTGGCTTTGTGTGAAGCGCCAGCAATGCGCGGGCTTCGTCGCAATTCAACATAGCGCTTACCTCCCCCCAATCGGCGTGGGCAATCGCATAAATGGGCTGAAGGGTCGGCTGCCAGTCTCCGGTTGCCTTGGTGGGGGCAGTGCGCGCGCAGCCGGCGGCTGTTCACGCTCCTGGAGAATGGCAGCCAGACGCTCTTTCCCGCGCCGAATGTGGCTTTTGACGGTGTTGAGCGGCAGATCGAGGATCTCGGCGATATCGGTATATTTCATGTCCTCGAAGTAATAGAGGGTCAGCACCAGGCGATAGTGCTCTTCGAGCTGCGCCAGCGCGCGACGCACCTCACTGCGCAGTTCACGTGAGTCAAGCGCCTCCTCCGGGTCTGACCAGCGATCATCGTCGGCAATGCCATCGATGGCATCGAGGTCTTCATCGCCGTCTGCCGGAGACGCCAGCGGCGCCTGCCGTCCACGACGGCGCAATTCGTCGCGCCCCAGGTTGACCACCAGGCGATAGAGCCACGTTGTGAACCGGCTTTCGCCGTTATACTGCGGCAATACGCGGAAGAGACGAATAAACGCTTCCTGCGTCAGATCAGCGGCGTCGTCGGGGTTCTTCAGCACGCTCATGGCAATGCTGTAGACATATTGCTGCTGGCTGAGAACGAGTTGCGTCAATGCTTCAGGATCGCCAGCCTGTGCGCGCCGGATGAGTTCGGCAGATGGCTCAGCCACCGTTCTACTCCCTTGCAGCGCCGATGTGACTCGCAGCAAACCGGCGCATACCACCACTTCAATTGTACATGACGAGTCGCCAGTTGAAAAGGTTGCAATCCACCAGGGTTACGGGCAAGAGATGAGCAGCGAGAGGACCTTTTCGATCACACAAAGGCGCAAAGGCATAGAGTGGATAGGGTTGAAAGTGCGAAAGTGAAAGGTTGCAGGCAATTCGCTCTGTGTGCTCTGTGGCTCTGTGGTGAATGCACTGGTACGAGAAGCGGAAGGTGCAAAGGGAGAGGCGCAAGGCGAGAGGCGCGAGGCACGAGGCGAGAGGTGGCATTGCCCCTTCGCGCCTTTCGTGGTCTTGGTGAAGAGCAGGAGCGCGAGGGGAGGGGCAGGGCAGGTTGCGCGTAGAGCCGTTGCAATGCAACGGCTGTAGCACAAGGCAGAGGCGCGAGGGGAGGGGCAGGGCAGGTAGAAGGTGGAAGGTGGCATTGCCCCTTCGCGCCTTTCGTGGTCTTGGTGAAGAGCAGAGGCAAGAGGGGAGAGGTGAGAGGGTGCAGAGAGAAAGGTTGCAGGTTAAGTCTAACTCCTGATTCCTAACCCCTAACTCCTAACTCCTGACCCCTCATCACCCCTGCCCCCTGACTTCCTGGCATGCAGAAGAACGATAACCCCATTATAATGACATGTGCATCTTCGAGCTGGCGTTTTGCCTGCTCGTCCACATGTACGGCGGTCATTCCTCCCTGGAGACGCCTGCGCCGGATGCTCCGGCGCTATGTCATATCCGTCAATCTGCGCGAGACGACCTGTTCTTTTCCGAGAGAATCTGCGTTGTTCATCCTGCCGATGCAGGAGTCTGCGCACGCCAGACCAAACGGACACCTGCGCAAGGAGGCGCATATGGGAATAGCGGCAGATATCGCCATTATTGTCGTTGCAGCTCTGATCGGCGGATTTATTGCGCAACGGTTCGGTCAACCGCTCATTCTAGGGTACATCCTCGCTGGCGTGGTCGTTGGCCCGCATACCAGCGGGATCACCGTCAGCAACATTCACGACATTGAACTGCTCGCCGAAATCGGTGTGGCGCTGCTCCTCTTTGCGCTCGGTCTCGAGTTCAATCTTGGTCGCATGGGAAAGGTGCGCGCCATTGCACTGGCAGGCACAACGATTCAGATCCTGGTGACCATGGCGTTCGGGTTTGGCGTTGGTCGTATGCTCGGCTGGCCCGAATACGAGTCGCTCTGGTTTGGCGCCATTGTGGCGCTGTCGAGCACGATGGTCATCCTCAAAACGCTGCTCGAACAGGGTCGGCTCGGTTCACTGGCAGGGCGCATCATGATGAGCATGCTGATTGTGCAGGACCTGGCGGTGGTGCCGATGCTCATCATTCTGCCAACCCTCCAGGATCCCGGTGCAGGACTGCCGGCGCTTGGCTGGGCGATTCTTCGCGCTGCGCTCTTTCTTGTGTTGATGATCTATGGCGGCACCCGCCTGATGCCGGTCATTCTGCGGCAGATTGCCGCCTGGAATTCACGCGAACTCTATCTAATCGCGGTGGTTGCCATCGGGCTTGGCGTGGGGTATGCGACCTATCTGGCGGGACTGTCGTTTGCCTTTGGCGCATTTGTTGCCGGCATGGTCTTGAGCGAGTCGGAGCACAGCCATCATGCGTTGAGCAATATCAGTCCGCTCCGCGATCTGTTTGGTCTGTTGTTCTTCGTATCGATCGGCATGCTCATCGATCCGGCGTTCCTGCTCGCTCACCTCGGCATTGTGCTGCTTGTGGTAGCGCTCGTCGCCATCGGGAAGGCGGTGATCTTCGGCGCGATCTCGCGCGCCTTCGGCTATGCCGATGGCATTCCGATCCTGGTTGGATTGGGCATGTTTCAGATTGGCGAATTCGCCTTCGTGCTGGCGGAGGTCGGGCTGAATGCCAATGCTATTCGCCAGGAGACCTTCACGCTGGTGCTGGCGACGGCAGTAGTGACGATGGTGTTGACTCCATTTGCGGTGCGTGGCGCCGATCCGCTGGCGGCGCGGCTGCGGCGCACCCGTGCGGTGATCGAGACGCATCTCGCTCCAGAACAGACGTTACACAACCATATCATTATCATTGGCTATGGACGGGTCGGGCGCTATACCGCCGAGATCCTTCAGCGGCTCCGCATGCCGTGCGTTGTGATCGACCAGGACTACAACGCTGTCGAGCGGGCAAAGAACGTCGGGTTGCCGGTGATCTATGGCGACGGCGCCAGCCCGGTGGTGCTGGAAGCAGCCGGATTGGCGCACGCACGCCTGGTAATGGTGGTGGTCGCCAGTGGAGTCGATGTGGAGCAGGTGGTGCGCCAGGTGCGCCAGATGAATGCCACCGTGCCGCTGATTGCGCGCGCCGCGAATGTGGCGCAGATCGAGGAACTGCAACCGCTCGGCGTGGACGAGATCGTGCAACCGGAGTTCGAGGCAGGGATCGAGATGGTGCGCCAGGCGCTGTTGCGCTGTGATGTGGCGCCGGAAGCGATCGACATGCTGGGTGATGCGGTGCGCCTGCACGGGTACCAGCCGCTGCGATTGCCCGGGCAGGAAGAATTGCTGCTCAATGCGCTGCGCAAATCCGCATCAGCAACCGGACTCGCCTGGATGACAGTCGAAGCCGGGTCGCCGCTCGACGGAAAAACGATCGGCGAAAACCATATCCGCTGGCGCACCGGCGCCACGATTGTCGCCATCGAGCGTGACGCCGCGGTGATCGCCAACCCCGGACCGGAGGCGCGCCTAGAAGCAGGCGACCGGCTCGCCGTCTGGGGAACGCTCGAGCAACGCCAGGCGGTGCATGCGCTCTGCGTGCCGTTGGACAACGCTGCGGCAGACGCGCCGCAGCAAGCAGGAGTACGTGCGGCGGTAGAGGTCGATTCATGCTGAAAGAAATGAATCCGGTATACCCGTGCCGCCAGGTCGCATGTTCTTTGAGCTGCGGGCTCATGAAGACTCACCAAATAACCCGGCATTCACGCTGCGCCCAGCGGCTAATGGACATTGAACCATTATTCCGCTCTCCGCTCGTCTGCCCAGCGGCTGATGGACTGTGAATAATTATTCCGCTATCCGCCTTGTAGCCCGGCGACTGAAGTCGCGGGCTACGGGAAGCGAAGCCCGCCTGCGCGGGC
>DAOTWI010000068.1:0-3261 GCA_034436075.1 Roseiflexus sp. | reverse complement strand
CCGCGCCCCTGCTCGGCGCTATGATCGCCGCCTGGTTTGGGTTGCCAGCCATCTTCATCGCCACTGCGCTGGTGCTGCTGGGCGCGGCGGCGCTGGTCTTCCGCTATTTGCCGGAACGGACAGTTGCGTCGCCGGTTGTCGCTGCGGCGCAGCCGTGCGAGCACTCACAGGGGTAGCGCCTGTCGGGCGGCGTTGGCGCTTCGCTATCGGCGCCCATTAAGGCATCGTTGAATCTCTTCGTCAGTTGGGTTGACCTGAGAACCAATGCCAGAGCGGGCAATCCGGCGCCGCCTGTTGGCAAGGGTTTGCTGACGCATATCCTCGACCGTCAGACCGGCGCAGGGAGTTTTAACCAGCGGCGCGCACGGCGCTCAGACCGAACCACAGCCCGGAACAGATCAGAACGAAGCCCAGCGTGGCGAAGACGATCAGCAACAGTTTACTTTCGCCCTTGATCCGCGCCCGTTCCGGCTGATTGATCGGGTACACGACAGGAACCGTCTGTCCAATGTTGTAGGCAGGGGGGTGCGAGTACACCGTGCCGGTGAAGGTGAACTCCTGACCATTCTGCGCAATGAAGCGGACAATCGGCGCCTGACCTTCACTCTCATCTTCATCAGGTCGGGTGACCAGGTCAATAACCGTTCCCTGGCATTCAACGCCGCGCTGGAACAGCCTGCTCTGGAAGAAAAGGTATCCTGCGGCCAGGAACGACATCAATCCTGCTGCGAGCAGGAAGAGGGCAATTGCCACGAGAGCGGAAGGCTCCATGCTCACTCTCCTACCAGCACCAGCCGCTCACCCTCGATGACGCCGCTCAACCGCATAGGTACATCTTCCACCCGTTGCCAGCGTTCGAGGTAGTCGCTGTAGCGGCTGCTCAACACATTGCCAGACTGACCAGTTGTGTGCATGAAGCGTGACGCATTGAGGTCGCTCAGGTCGATGATCTGGCGGTACGATGGCACGTTGTACTGCAGATACGGTTCAGTGATACGCACCGGTGCGACATTCAAGGTGAAATTGTCGCCGCCATTGGGGATGCGCCGCTCAAAAACGCCGCGCAGCGCCCCCACCTGGCTGAACGGCGTGTGCGGGAAGACCGCTTGATGGACTCGTTCCCAGCGCCAGCGCACCGGATCGCTCTCGCCCTGCGCCTTTGCCATCGCCTCCAGCCCGCGGGTCAGCGCCTTTGCCAGGGTGGTGGTGCAATCTTCCGCGAATGCAGGCGTTGCTGTGTCATCGCACCACTCGCCGCGCCCGTCGAGCAGCGCTGCGCGCAGCGCCATCGCCGGAAAGTCGCGCCTGGACTGGTACTGGCGGGTGAAGAGGTCGCGCAGTTCGTCGGCGAAGATCGCCTCGATGGCGGCGTAGTAGTACCCCTGAAACACTGCAGCGGCGGCGCTGTCGCCACGCATAGCGCCGTCCCAGCCGCGCAGCAGTTCAAGTGCGGCGGCTTCGCGTGGTCCGGCGGGTTGAACGTCGAGCAATGCGGGTAACAGTTCGCGCGCCTGCACCGAGATCACATCGCCAAGCATCGCGCGCATGTCAGCGACAGTCAGCCGGTTGCCCTGCTCAATCAGTTCGACAATCCGTTGCGCCCGGTACGGCGCCGCCCACGAGGTTCCCAACAGGTAGGGATATTCATCGCCGACCACCCGGTTATTCGCAGTGGCGATATAGCCCTGTGGCGGGTTGTAGACGTGGGGCAACTCCTCGAAGGGCGCATACCCGACCCACTCGTACTCGTCAGTCCACCCCGGAGCAGGCAATCTCCCGTCGCCGTTGCGGCGGATCGGCAGCGCGCCCGGCGCGTAGTAGCCGATGTTGCCCTCGACATCGGCATAGACGAAGTTCTGCATTGGCGCCTTGAGGTCGCGTAGCGCCGCCGTAAACTCTTCCCAGTTTCGTGCACGGTTGATGTTGAGGAAGGCGCGGATTGTTGCATCCTCCTCGTCGAGCGCCGTCCAGCGGAATGCCAGCGTCTCGCCCGTGCCCGATGTCACATCGCTGATGATCGGACCGTGGCGGGTAATGCGCACCGTGAGCGTCACCGGCTCAGCGTCTTTGACGTTGATCGTCTCGCTGATCAGCGTCACCGGTTCGCGCCTGCCGTTGTACTCAACATAGTTCTGCGCATCGATCCGTTCGATGTAGAGGTCCTGCACATCAGGACCGGTATTGGTCACGCCCCAGGCAATGCGCTCATTATGACCAATCACGACCGCTGGCAGCCCCGGAAAGGTTGCGCCGATGGAATTGATCGCGCCCCCCTGCATATGCGCCAGGTACCAGATCGAGGGGATGCGGGCGCCGAGGTGCGGATCGTTGACCAGCAACGGTTTGCCGCTTGCCGTGCGCGCGCCGCCGATCACCCAGTTGTTCGATCCAGCCAGCCGGTCGCCCAATCCCGTCGTCAGATGCACCGTCTCCCAGAGGTCGAGCATCGCCCGCGCCGTGTCTGGCTGGATCGCGGCGGTTGGTGCGGATGCCGATGCTGCGGGTTGAACCAGCACGCCCTCTGGCAGGATCAGCGGACCGTCAGCGGTGTAGGCGGGCATCAGAAAATCGGCGTCCTCCGCTCCAATCTGCGCGATCAGCAGCGACCGCATCACCTCGTCGTTCCAGTTGCCGCCGAGGTCCCATGCCATCATCTTCGCCCAGACGAGCGAGTCGATTGGCTGCCATGGTTCGGGCTGGACGCCAAGGATGAGGAACTCCGGCGGCAGAACCGGGGTGGTGGACACAAACGCATTCACGCCGGCTGCATAGGCTTCGAGAATGGCAATGGTGTCGACATCAAGCCGCTCATAGGCGCTGCGTGCGGCGCGGGAAACGCCGAGCGTGCGCAGGAAGCGGTCAGTGTTGAGCGTGGTTGCGCCGAAGACCTCGGAGAGCCGGCCGTGGCCAATGCGGCGCTGCACTTCCATCTGCCAGAGCCGTTCCTGCGCGTGGACGAACCCCAGCCCAAACGCAGCGTCGGTTTCGGTTGCGCCGGTGATATGCGCAACGTCATCGTTATCGCGCACAATCGTGACTGGACCGCTGATTCCGCTGACCCGGATTTCACCGCTCGTCTTCGGCAGCGACTGGCGCAGCCAGAGATACCCGCCGCCAGCGCCGAATACTAGCACAATGACCAGACCCAACACCAGCCAGAGGAGAAGGCGTTTCAGCAACCGCATCGTTGCCTCGCAAACAGTTCAACATCGACGGAGATGGCAGGAATTATACCATGGGCAATCCTGGTAGGGGCACGGC
>DAOTWI010000067.1:0-9197 GCA_034436075.1 Roseiflexus sp. | reverse complement strand
TGGCTGCACGCATTGAGCAGTACGGCATTGAAGCATTTGTGGATGAGTGGGAACGTCTGCCGTTATGGGCGAGTCAGCGGCAGTTGCCAGACCATGTGCGGCAGCGCCTGCGCGCGCAGCGCCTGCGCACCACCCCGGCAGGGTTGGCAGCCAGCCTGCGCGGCATGGGAACCGGCGCGCAGCCGTCGTTCTGGGACGATTTGCCGCGCCTTCGTGTTCCGGCGCTGGCGATCACCGGCGCGCTCGATGAGAAGTTTACCGCGATTGCCCGCGATATGTGCGCGCGTTGCCCGGCGATGACCCATCAGATCATCGCGGGCGCCGGGCACGCGCCGCACCTTGAACGTCCGGCGGAGTTCGTGCGGTGCGTGCTCGAGTTCACGGCCTGTTGAGTTGTTTCCGTCAATCCAGCGCACGACGACATTGCCTTCTTTGAGATCAATAAAGCCTTATAGGAAGATCAACCAGATATTGGACAATCTCGTGATGGGCGTTGGCTGAGCCTGTCGAAGCCAACGCCAACCGCGCCACAGGTGCAAGCGTGTTTGTCCCGGTTGAGATTGATCTTCCTATTAGACCGCTGAAAGGACAAAAGATTTGACATCCATGAGCGGCGGGACTAAAATTGAGCATAGTCAATTCAGGTGATGAGGCTCACCCTGAACCGCCATCCTGGCTGAT
The DNA here is from genome assembly GCA_034436075.1 of Roseiflexus sp. GTDB lineage: Bacteria > Chloroflexota > Chloroflexia > Chloroflexales > Roseiflexaceae > Roseiflexus. Next base: position 8,516 of record DAOTWI010000067.1, on the reverse strand, counting down.
AGCCTCTACGGAGACATAAGTTCTCTGTAGAGGCTTTTTTCTTTGAATCTGCAAAAGGATACGCGATTATGGTCTTCAACAGTATTCTTGGCAACACAGATGGTTTCCCGTGTGAGACAACCAGACAGCCTGACGCGCTTTCCGACTTGAACCTGGATTACATCATTGGCGCTCTGACCACATCCAGGCAGGAGTACAACCTGAAACCCTTTTTCTGGACGCCCCTCCGTGATGCTGAAACCATTCGCTACAGGCAGGAGGTGATGCGGGACCTGGAACATGAAACCATCATGGGAGGCATCAAAGCGTTTGCAGGACACATGAGCCTTGTGCGCCGCTATCTGGCTATGGTCGAAAAGCTCGACTTCGACTACCACAAAAAGGGATGGATCCTGGAAGCGGCAATCGTCTACTGTGACGCTGTAACGGCGCTGGTGCGTCATCTGGCTGATGTCCCTTTCAGATCGCGCGGTTTGTCAGCGTTTCGGGAATATCTGGAGCGCTATGTCCAGTCGCCTGCGTTTTGTTCATTGACGACGGAGAGCCAACAGATCAAGAAAGACCTGGCTGCGATCCGGTACTGCGTCATTGTCGAGAACGGCAAGTTCAAGGTGAAGCAGTACGAAGAGGAGGAGGAGTACAGTTCGGAAGTCGAGAAAACCTTCGAAAAGTTCAAGCAGGGCGGCGCATCGCATGACCCGATGAAGTCTCCGGAACAGAGCGGCATGAGTCATATTGAGGCGAAGATCCTCGAATTCGTCGCCAGATTATATCCCGAACCCTTCGCTGCGTTGGATTGCTTCTGTACGACGCATGCCCGGTTTCTCGACGATGCCGTCCAGGCTTTTGATCGTGAGATTCAGTTTTACGCAGCCTACCTGGACATGATCGCCGACCTCAAACGCCAGGGACTGCCTTTTTGTTACCCGACGATCAGCGCCACAAGCAAAGAGGTCTATGTGCGTGATGGTTTCGATCTGGCGCTGGCTTATGCCCGGCGCTACAGCCGCCAGGCTATCGTGCTCAACGACTTTTCCCTCAGTGGTCTGGAACGCATCCTTGTCGTCACGGGACCCAATCAAGGTGGCAAAACCACTTTCGCCCGCATGTTTGGGCAATCACACTATCTGGCCAGCCTCGGATGTCCTGTTCCGGGTCGGGAAGCACGCCTCTTTTTGTGTGATCATATCTTCACCCACTTCGAAAAGGCAGAGGATATGCACAATTTGCGCGGAAAACTGGAAGACGACCTGATTCGCATGCACGATATGCTCTCCCGCGCCACCGCCAACAGCATCTTCATCCTGAACGAGGTTTTTTCTTCTACAACCGTTCAGGATGCGCTCTTCCTGAGTAAAGAGATCATGACCCGGTTATTGGATCTGGATACTCTGGGCGTCTGGGTGACCTTCCTGGACGAACTATCTTCTCTGAGCGAAAAGACTGTCAGTATGGCGGCGCTGGTTGATCCCGACGACCCTGCCACGCGCACTTTCACGATCGTGCGCCGACCCGCTGACGGTCTGGCGTATGCTCTCTCGCTGGCGCGCAAACATGGCCTGACGTACCCGCAGATCAAGGAGCGACTCCTATGATGAACGTCTTCCTTCTGCACCCCAACCAGGATTTCGATACATCGCAGTCATTGCCGCCTAATGTGGCAGACCTGACGCACGATCTGGGGTTGAACACAATCTTCGAGGCAATGGCTCAGGGGGACAGGTTTGTGTTTCAGGTTGTGCAGCAGGTTGTTCTGTCGAGCCTGGAGGAGGTCGACTCTGTCGCCTATCGCCAGGAGATCGTGAAAGACTGTCTGCAATATGCGGACATTGTCAGACAGATCTACCAGATTCCCGTGGAGTTTCTGGAGCGGAAACACAAACAGTGGCTATGGATTTCCCCGCGCCAATCCAGCCCCAGTTCTATCCTGAGCAGCGCCCGGCAGTTACTGGAAGCCTCGCTCGACTTCCTGCGGCGATTACGGCGGATCGCCGACGAGCATGGCGCCGCATTTGATTCGCGAGGATTTCGCCGATTCTTCGTCATGATTCAGCAGGAACTCGACGATGAATATCTGACCGTCGTGGAGCGACATATCCGAATGCTCCGCTTTCCTCAGGGCGTCTTGCTTCGCGCGCAACTGGGAAAGGGCAATGAAAAAAACGATTACGCGCTCTGCAAACCCAACGACTCAGATCAGAAGTGGTTTCAGCGCATATTTCTCTCACGATCGCCAACGTATACGTATGCCCTTCACCCTCGAGATGACGTTGGCGCGCGCGTGCTGAGCGAACTGCGCGATAGAGGCGTCGCCCGGGCAGCCAGTGCGGTTGCCCAGGCAGCCGAACATGTCGAGAGTTTTTTCAATGTGCTGCGATGGGAACTGGCGTTTTACATGGGCTGCCTGAACCTTCACAAACACCTGACGGATTTGGGAGCGCCGGTTGCGTTTCCCCAACCCGCGCCTGCAGATCGACGGCGCTTTTCGTGCACGGGTCTCTACGACCCCGCCCTGGCGTTGACGATGGGCGAGCGGGTGGTTGGCAACGACATCTCCGCCGATGGGAAATCGCTGGTGGTCATTACCGGGACGAACCGGGGCGGCAAAACCACCTTCTTGCGCAGCGTGGGTCTGGCCCAATTGATGATGCAGAGCGGCATGTTCGTCGCCGCCGAATCATTGACGGCAAGCCTGTGCGCGGGCCTGTTCACTCACTTCAAACGGGAAGAAGACAAGAGTATGGAGAGCGGCAAGTTCGAAGAAGAACTCAAACGCATGAGCGCGATCGTTGATTATCTCAAACCAAACGCTTTGATCTTGTTGAACGAGTCCTTTGCCGCCACCAACGAACGCGAAGGTTCTGAGATCGCCAGGCACATCGTCAGCGCCTTGCTCGAAAAGAACATCAAAGTATTCTATGTCACCTTCTTGCACGAGTTTGCCCGTCACTTTTACGAAAGGGCGGCGGATACCACTGTTTTTCTGTGCGCAGAGAGACTGCCTGATGGAACCCGCACGTTCAAGCTCAAGGAAGCCAGACCGCTTGGGACAAGTTACGGGATCGACGTGTATCGCAAGATATTTCAGCCTGTGGCGCCAGAGACGTGTCACGAGAGTGCGATCTGAAGCGAGCCGACATTCCCGATGGCAGGCATGGCGTTCATCGATCGCCGATCAGCCCCCGCACCGCCGCTAGCACCCGTGAACCGGTCGCCGGACCGACGGACATGCTCTCCTCGTACTGCTTCCCAGGGTTCAGATAATCGGCAGGAGGAATGAACTCGTCGTCGGGAAGGATGTAGCCGATCTCGTCGTCTGCCAGACCGATGAGCGCCCGGCATGGACCGGGCAACGCCGCTTTGAGTTCGAACCCCAGCCGTGGCAGCAGTTCGCCGGGAACGGTGATGATCTGGGCTAGACCAAGATCGATAAAGGTGCAGGACGTGGTGATGGCGCCATTGACCGGCTGGCGCACCCGCAGCACCCCCATCTGCTGCGCCATCACCAGCAGCGGGTTGGCAAGCGGCAGGTCAAACTCTGCGCGCCGCACACCGAGTCGCTCGACCTCAACCGCAGGTTGCCCCGCGAGCGCCGTGAGCGCCGCCTCGGCATAGGCGCGTCCCATGCGCTCGGCCCACGCCGGGGAGCGGTCGGTGGTGTCGGGTGACAGCATGCCGCCGAGGGCGCCGGACACATGCAGCGCCACCCCGCCGATCCGCATTTCCACCTCCCGGCATGCATACCCGGCATAATCCGCCGAGATCAGCGTGCTGTCGCCGTCGAGCACTTCGGGATGGCACGCCAGGTTGAGCAGCGTGGCGATCACGTCGCCATTGAGTTTCACAAACTGCAACACTGCCACCTCATCATCGACAATCCCGGGATCGCGGAAATTGGCGATATAGCCGGGCAGACGGGTCATCGCGCAGCGCAGGCGCGCCGGGCAGCAGAACGTCAACGCCTCGACGACGGCATCGACAATCGCCTGCTTCACCGACGCCAGATAGAGCGGATCGACCCCGCTGACGCTTCGATCCGGTCCCCACAGCCCAAGCGTATCCGGTCCGCTATGGGTATGGGTGCAGGCGACCACCAGACCTGACGAGTCGATGCCGCGCGCTTTGAGGGCGGCGCGCACATCCAGGACATCGCTACGATCCAGACCGATCAGGTCGCACGCGGCAATCATGGCGACCCGCTCATCGAACCGCAGCGCGAGCGCCCGCACATACAGGTCGGTATCGACCGCAGTGGCGCGGCGGTTGTTCTGAAAGCCTGCCAGAAAGACCGGATGATCATTGAGGTCTGGCGTAATGCGACGTGTTGCGGCGCCAGCGAGCAGCGAATCCTGGCTCATAGGTCCAATACCTTTCGAGTAAGCTCACACAAAGGCACAAAGGCACGAAGACTCCGCACTTCAGTTCCGTTGGTGATGGCTCGTCCTCCTTATTTGAGGACTTACGCGGTGGATTACCCCACCGGTTGCACATGAACAACCCACGAGACGGCATTGTTCGGTAGACTGGAGGCGCCAACCAAACCAACCTACCGAACGGAGGAAACCCTCATGGCATCTCGACTCTATCGTACCACACGCCAGCGTATCTGGCGGTAGCGGCGGCGCTGACGCGCCTGCGGATTGCAACCCTGGGCACGCCAACGCTGGCGCCTCTCGGTTGGCGTTCGCCTGTGGCGCCCCAAACGCGCACGCCGCCCACAGCGCTACCGCACCAAGCTGGAGTCGGCCGAGCAACTGGTGCATGCGGTCGTGTTGGCGCGCCTGCCGGTACAGTTCATCGTCTTTGACACCCACTCCACCGCAGGCTGGTTCACCAAGCGGCTGGCGCGGCTGGGACTGACCTGGCAGGGGAAGATCGACCCCAAAACAACGGTGGTCTGGCGCGGGCGGAAGCAGGCGGTACGCACCCTGGCAGCGGACCAGGCTGGAGTGGTGCGCGCCGTTGGGGGGTGCGCGCAGCGGCGCTGCAGGTTTTCACCCCGAAGGATGGCCAGATCCGGTTGGTCGTGGTCAGAAACCGCCACGGGAACTGGGAATATCTGGTGACGAACGACGGGATGGCTGACCTGACGACCGTCATCGAGCGTCAAAGCGCCCGCTGGTCGATTGAGACGGTCTTCCGTGACAGGAAACGTTTGCGGGGCTGGAGGCGTGTCAATGCCAGGCAGATCAGGCAATGGTACGGCATGGCGCTCTCGTTCTGCTGACATTCGTGGTGGTACAACGCTTACGCTGTTCGCTCCATGAGCCGATCGGGACGGTCAAGGAGCGCTGGCAACGTATGGTGATATGGGCAGGTGATGAATCGCCGACGCCGCTCCGAGCCTGTCCGCCTGAGCTCAGACCCGCCGCGTAACTCCTGTCATTGACACCCGGATCGCAGCGGGATACAATTGAGCAAAGGTCAGAAAGCGTGCGATGTGCGGTGGGCCTGCCGAATCGCTGGCGCCGGCATTCCGCACTGTGTTCCTCATATGAAGGTTATACGGGACGTTTCGCATGATGCGACTTTCAGGCGGTTAGATGGAATCTGTCTCATCGCGCCAAGCGGAATGTCAGGCGGAAGCTGGCTGACAAACGCTTCACCTGAAGCCGCTCCGACCCGCTCTGCAGCGCGGCTGAACGCTATCCGTTGGATAGCTTCCGCCTCAAAAGATCAATGACTCGAACCAAGATCATCGCCCTATGTCGCTTGTTCCGCTTCGAACTTCCGTTCACAGCAGGCATCTGTGTGATCCTGGGTCAGTTCCTGGCCCTCGGTACGGTTCCCCATTATTCTCAGCTCGTTCTTGGCTTTTCGAGCATTTTCTTCCTCTCTGCCGCCGCTCTCATCCTGAACGATTACTTCGACGTTGAGATCGACAGAATCAATGCTCCCGAACGACCTCTTCCTTCAGGATTGGTCTCCAAACAGGAAGTTGTTCTCCTCTCAATAATCGTCGCCCTCGCAGGACTATTCATAAGCGCTCTTATCAGCCTTGTGGCATTGCTGGTTGCAGCCGCAGTGTGGCTCGTGGGGTTAGCCTATAACTGGCGCTTCAAACGTACAGGCTTGCTCGGGAACTTGATGGTAGCCTTTTCGGTCGGTATGACGTTCGTGTATGGCGGGATTGTGGTTGGCAATCCAACAGATCGCATCGTCTGGTGGTTTGGTTTTTTGGCCATGCTCTTCGACTTAGGCGAGGAGATTGCCGCCGATGCTATGGATGTGGAGGGTGACAGGCTCATTGGTTCCTGGTCACTAGCAATCATCATTGGTCCTCAGAATGCGCTCAAGGTGAGCGCAGGCGTTTTCGCCGGAGTAATCGTTGTCAGCTTGTTTCCCTTTTTCTTCCGATGGCTGGAACTAATGTATCTGATTCCCCTGGCGCTGATGAACTCTATCATCATATACTCTCTGTATCGGCTTTTGATGCCAGGTGTTGATCATCCGCGGCGATTCATCAAATGGATCTATCTTGGCGGTTCTCTGTCCATATTTATTTTTATCATCATGCGGTTCATGCTTTCCTGAAACGGTTGACGTCCAGCACTGCGTGTCGCCGACCGCCCCTATCAGGGCGATTTTTCATCCGGCACCTTGCTGCGTGGCGTCTCATAGGAAGATTAACCTGAACCTGGATAATCAAGCCTGTACCTGTAGAACGATTGGCGTTGGTTTCGACAGGCTCAACGTGTGTTGGCCAAGCCTGTCGAAGCCAACGTCATCACGAGATGGTCAACGTGTGCTGGATTGTTCAATGCCTGGTTGATCGCTCTATTAGTTTACACTGCGGCTCTCGACAGGCTGCGACTCATACGCACGCAGTTGGGACTACCGGTAGTCCATCGGTGTGGAGGGACTCAATGAAGGTTGGTGCTTGGGTAAAGCATCACCTCTCGAACGTGGGAAGCAGACCGCAGTTCGTTCGTTTGATGTCCTCCCACACGGCTTCGACACGCGCCGCGTCGGGACCGAGCGGGTTGGCGAGCAATGCCAGCATCGCCGCCTCTTCATTCCCCTCGATCGCTGCCTGCACCGTCAGCAGTTCGTAAGCTTTCACCTGGCAGGTCAACCCGTGGAAGGCAGGCTCCAGCGGCGCGACGGGAATGGGCGTCGCGCCCTGTTTTCCGACCGTACACGGCATTTCGACAACCACATCATCGGCGAGGTTGGGGATGGCGCCGTTGTTGCGCGTATTGACCACGTGGATGGCATTGTCGCCGGTATGGAGCGACTCGATCAGCGCCGCTGCCGCCGTCGAGTAATAGGCGCCGCCGCGTTCCATCAACTCCGGCGGCATCTCGCGCAGCGTCGGATCGGCGTAGCGCGCGAGCAGCCGGCGCTCGACATCCATCACCACTTCGGCGCGGGTCGGCTCGCCGCTGTTCTGCTGCGCAATGATCTGCGGCGTGAGATAGAAGTAGCGCAGGTACGACGAGGGAATAGCGCGCAGCATCTGAATGAGGCGCGGTGGAAAGCCGATCGGGTCCTCATCGTGGCGCAGGCGCTCGACATACGCTTCGAGCACGGCGTCGGTCGCATCTTCGCCGTTGATCGTCACCCGCCGAATCCAGTTCAGGTGGTTCAGTCCCACCTGCTCGATGAACACCTGTTCCGGCGGAACAGTGAACATGCGCGCAATGCCGCGCTGTGCGTTGATCGCATTATTGCACAGCCCAATGACCGGCACGCCGCCATGACGCGCCACTGCCTCGGTGACGATGCCAGCCGGATTGGTGAAATTGAGCAGAATCGCCTGCGGCGCGATCTCGCGCATATCGTGCGCCACATCGAGCACGACAGGAATAGTGCGCAGCGCCTTGGCAAACCCGCCCACGCCGGTCGTCTCCTGCCCGACCAGGTGATGCCGCCGTCCGAGGAGTTCGTCGTTGTGACGCGCCTGCTGCCCGCCAACGCGAAACTGAGTGATGACATAATCGGCGCCTTCAAGCGCCCGCCGTTGATCTGCGGTCAATTCAACAGAGAAACCTGCGCCCGCATGGCTGACCATGCGTTGCACAAATGAACCAACGATACGCAGGCGCTCTTCATCGGGATCAACGAGCCGGACCGTGCGCACGTCCAGGGTTGCATTCCGGGCAATCAGACCGTTGATGAGTTCGGGGGTATAGGTGCTGCCGCCGCCAATGACAACGATGTTCACCGGTCGCCTCACTTCTTGCTGTTGCATCGATGCGTTGCCATTGTACCACCGGGTGACGCAGCGGTTACAGGCTTGCTCACGGCTTGCGTCTGATGGCAGGCGTAGGCTGAGCCTGTTGAAGCCCACGCCGGTCGCGCACACGTGATGACCAGCGTAGGCTGAGCCTGTCGAAGCCCGCGCGGTTCAATCAGCGTGAGAACCGCTGTCCAGATCGTGCGCAGTGCTGAAGGCAAGGCGGTGGCGCCGGACGTAAGCGGGCAACGCCTGGATCACCTCCTGCATCACGGTTTCTGGCACGCGGTTGAGCGGCACGCCAGCCTGCGCCAGCGCCCGTTCCAGCGGCGCGCCA
>DAOTWI010000066.1:0-3709 GCA_034436075.1 Roseiflexus sp. | reverse complement strand
CGCGGCTGCACGCGCCGCCGAACGCGCCCGGCGCATTGAACAGATGCAGCAGCAAGGGGGGCAGGAGGCAGTTCCGCTGCCAGCAGTGCAGAACATGTACTTCGCGGCGTCCGGTTTCCATATCAGCGATCGCACCGGTTTTCTGAGCTTCTGGCGCAGGAACGGCAGCGAACTGATCTTCGGCTATCCGATCAGCGGCGAGATGGTTGAGGATGGGCGGATCGTCCAGTATTTCGAGCGCGCCCGCTTCGAGTACCACCCGGAACACCTGGGCACCGACTACCAGGTGATGTTGTCGCTCGTTGGCAATGAACTGACGCAGGGGTACGATTTCCCTGATGGCCAACCGGTGCAGGGGCGGATCTACTTCCCCGAAACGCGCCAGACGCTGGGCGGCAAGTTTCTGAAGTTCTGGCAGAAACGCGGCGGGCTGCGCATCTTCGGCTACCCGATCAGCGAACCGTTCGAGGAAGTTAGCCCGATTGACGGTCAGACGCGCATCACGCAGTATTTTGAGCGCGCGCGTTTCGAGTACCATCCTGAGAAACTGCCAGCGTTCTATCGGCAGATGGAGCGGGCAAACGGCGTCACACTCGCAGGACTCTACGAAGTCCAGTTGACCGATCTGGGACGGCAGGCTCTGCAACGCCGGGGGCACACGCCGCAGTCGGTCGGTCCGATGCCCGGCGCGCCGGTCTGGTCGTCTGCGCTGTTCGAGCGCCGCATCGTGGTCAATCTGTCCACGCAGATGCTGACGGCATTCGAGGGGGACATGCCGGTGTATCGCGCCCCGGTCGCCACCGGGCGCGACGGTTTCAACACGCCAGCCGGATCATTCGCCATTTACTCCAAACTGCCAATGCAAACGATGACCGGATCGGCTGGCGGCGAATCGTGGTATGTGCCCGACATTCCGTGGGTGCAGTACGTTGTTGGCGGCGTGGCGCTCCACGGCACCTACTGGCACGACGCCTGGGGCACAGGAGTGCGCATGTCGCATGGGTGCATCAACCTGAATATCGATGACGCGGAATGGCTGTACCGCTGGACGGACATTGGAACTCGCGTGGATATTATCTACTGAAAGCACGAATTGTTCTTGACAACCCTTCCCCTTCGTGCTACTCTGACCGCTACCATCTCGCCGGACCTCTGCCGCCGCGTCGCAGGGCAATATTATGGACTCACCAGCAACACTCGCGGTGAGCAGTGGCGAAGTCGCCACCGACTCCTCTGTTCGTTCTACGCGCCGTACCAGTGCTGCGCCGCAGCCTGCGCTGCTGCCGAATCCTGAGATTGCGCATAGCCCGGTCGCCAATGAACTCGTGGCGCGGCTCAAGATCTATCAACGCCAGTCGAACAGCAGCGCCGAACAGATGGCGCGCAGCGAGGAACTGGTGCGCAATGCGTATGCGATTGCCTGTGAAGCGCACAGTAAGCAGCAACGCGACTCAGGTGAGCCGTACATCGATCACCCGGTCGCTGTCGCACATATCCTGATCGACCTGCAACTCGATGCAGCGTCGGTCGCTGCGGCGCTGCTCCACGACGTTCTCGAAGACACCCTGGTCACCAAAGAACAACTGATGGCGCTATTCGGCGTGGAGATCGCCAATCTTGTCGATGGCGTCACGAAACTGTCGGCGCTGGAAGCGCGCACCCGCGAGGAGGCGCAGGTCGGCACCTATCGCAAGATGTTCATCGCCATGGCGGACGATCCGCGGGTGGTGCTGGTGAAACTGGCAGACCGGCTGCACAATATGCGGACGCTCAGTTCGCTCTCCGAGGAGCGGCAGAAGCGCATGGCGCGCGAGACGCTCGAAATCTATGCGCCGCTGGCGCATCGCCTGGGCATCTGGCAGGTGAAGTGGGAACTCGAAGACCGCGCGTTCGCTGTGCTCAACCCCGAAAAGTATCAGGAGATCAGCCGGCAACTGGCGCTGCGCCGCGATGCGCGCGAGCGCCTCATTCACCGCGTGATCCAGCGCCTGCGCCAGGTGCTCGAAAAAGAAGGGATCAAGGCGGATATTACTGGTCGCCCCAAACATATCTATTCCATCTACCGCAAGATGGAACGCAAAGGCGTCAGCCTCGATCAGATCTATGACCAGCTCGCAGTGCGCGTGATCGTCGAGACGGTCGCCGACTGTTACCGCGTCCTCGGTCTGGTGCATGCGGCATGGCCCCCCGTTCCCGGCGAGTTCGACGATTATATCGCCATGCCGAAAGAGAGCATGTATCAGTCGCTCCATACGACCGTGCTGATCCCTGGCGGCCAGCCGTGCGAGATTCAGATTCGCACCCATGAGATGCACGAAATCGCTGAACGCGGTATTGCGGCGCACTGGCGCTACAAAGAAGGGTTTGGGCGCATCGATGCGTCGTTCGAGAGCAAACTGGCATGGCTGCGCGGCTTGATTGAGTGGCGGCGCGATCTGACCGATGCCCACGAGTTCGTCGATTCGTTCAAAACCGACGTGCTCGAAGAACAGGTGTATGTGTTCACCCCCAAGGGAAAGATCATCGATCTGCCGGTCGGGGCGACGCCGGTCGATTTTGCGTATCGTATCCACTCCGATGTGGGGCACAGTTGTGTTGGCGCAAAAGTGAACAATCGGATTGTTCCGCTCGACTATCAACTGCGGAATGGCGAAATTGTCCATATCATGACCTCGAAGACGCCGCGCGGTCCGAGCCGCGACTGGCTCAACTTCGTTAAGACGAGCGGCGCGCGCAACCACATCCGGCGCTACTTCAAACGCCTCGATCGGGCAGAAAATATCGCTGCCGGGCGTGAACTGCTCGAAAAAGAACTGAAGCGCCTCGGTCTGTCGGCGCCCTTCGAGGAAATCGTCGCCATCACCGGTCTCAAGTCGATTGACGAGGTGTTTGCCCAGATCGGCAGCGGCGATATTACCGCGCGTCAGGTGGCGCAAAAAATCCTGAGCCACCGGATGCCAGCCGGCGCCGACGACCTGGCGGCCATTCCGCAGGTTGCGCCGCCAGCCGAACGTCCCACCGACACCAGCATCATCCGGGTGCGCGGCATCGAAAGCGCTCAGGTGCCAACCCGCCTGGCGCGTTGTTGCAATCCAGTGGCTGGTGAGCCAATTGTCGGTTTCGTTACCCGCGGGAAGGGCGTGACGATCCATCGCGCCGATTGCCGCACTATCTTGAATGAACGCGACCGGGCGCGGCTTGTGGAGGTGACCTGGGGCGCGGGCGCGCCGAAACAGGGATACCCCGTGCCGGTGCGGATCGAAGCCTGGGATCGCGTCGGACTTTGGCGCGATGTGTCGGGCGCCATTGCCGACGCTGGCATCAACATCGACGCGGTTGAACAGGTGCCGACCCGTCGTCCCGGTCGGGCTGTGCTGGCTGTCACCCTCCGCATTCAAAGCATCACTCAGCTGACCTCCATCCTCGACAAACTCAACCGTCTCCCCGATGTCATCGAAGCGCGGCGCGAACAGAACGCCGCGCTGTCGTCGTAATCCATCGCTGCGGGCTGAAGCCTTCACTGAGGACGTGAAAGCCCCTCCGGGGTTGGTCTGCGCGCCGGGCGTCGCTCCAGACGATAGGACAAACTGCGCGATTGCGAGCATCAGGCGGATTCTTCGCCACACGCAACCGATGAATCACCGGAAGGGCGCCGGCGCAATGGGTCCCCCCTGCCCCCCCTAACCCCCCCGCTTGCAGGGGGGTTAGG
>DAOTWI010000065.1:0-8552 GCA_034436075.1 Roseiflexus sp. | reverse complement strand
GAGCCTGTCGAAGCCAACGCCAACCGCAGGACAGTCAACACGTGCGATGTGGCGCTCCCAGTTAGGGCGGTGTGGGGCGGCGGCAAAGCCGCCCCGCACCGCACCACAAACGAAGACGAGCGCCGCTCTGCCGAAGGCAAACAGCGCCGTCACGCGGTGTGTCCGTGCGGCGACCGCGTAACTTCTGTCACATAAGGACGACGAGCCATCATCGACGGGACCAAAGCGCGGAGTCTTTGCGCCTTTGTGCGATCTTACTTCGAAGGGTATTGGTTCTAAGCCATGAGCGCTGGTGCAGACAACAGGTTTCGGACGTTTTCAATCAGCGCATCCAGGTCGAACGGCTTGTCGACATAATCGACGCAGCCGATGGATTGCGCCCAGGAACGCTTGATGAGCGTGGTGTAGACGGTTGCGCCAAGGATAGGGACGGCTGCAATCTCCGGGAGCGTGCGCAGTTGCCGCACGGTTTCCCAGGCATGTTGACCGGGAAGTGAGAGTGAACAGAGAATGAGATCGGGTCGTATGCTGGAGACCTGATCCAGTGCATTCGATGGCGCGGCTTCGACGACGTGATAGCCGGAGAAGCGCAGCAGGCGGGCAAGGATGTCGCGGTGATCGGGAGCTTCGTCGACGATGAGAATGGTGCGGCGCCCCATACGATCCTCATTGTTCACAGCATTTCTACCAGAATAGAATCGGTTGTATATGGAAAAAGATACGGTTGATCAAACAATGATCGAATTGTCAGATAACTGGGGCATTATCGGGCACGAATGGGCAGTTGAGTTTCTACGACGTTCGATAACCAGCAATCGTCTGGCGCATGCGTATCTCATCGGCGGTCCGGAAGGGGTGGGGAAGGCGTTGCTGGCGCTGCGGCTGGCGCAGGCGCTCAACTGTGAGGAGGCAGGAGTTGATCCATGCCGGCGCTGCCGGGCGTGCCAGCGGATCGCGCGCGGTAACCATCCGGATGTCCGTGTCGCTGGCATGGCGACGCAGGCGGCTGGCGTCAAAGCCGAGGACGCCGCGCGGCAGAAAGAGTTGAAGATTGATACCGTGCGCGAGTGGCAGCGCGATGTGATGCTGAAACCCTACGAGGGACGGCGGCGAGTCTTCATTCTGCACGACGCCGAGAAGTTGAACGATGCGGCGTCGAATGCAATGCTGAAAACGCTGGAAGAGCCGCCCCCGTATGCGACGCTCATTCTGGTTGCGCACACAGCGGGCAGTTTGTTGCCAACAATTGTGTCGCGCTGCCAGGTGCTGCGGTTGCGCCCGTTGCCGCGCGCGCAGGTGGCGGCGGCGCTGCGCGAGAAGTGCAACCTGGCGCCTGGTGACGCCGAACTCCTGGCAGCCTGGAGCGGCGGACGGATCGGGTGGGCGTTGCGCATGATCAATGCACCGGATGAACTGGCAGCGCGCCAGGATCAACTGGCGGAACTGCTGGCGCTTGCCGACCAACCGCTGGCAGCCAGGCTCCGCTGGGCGGAGGAACGCGCAAAAGCCTATCGCGCTGGCGATCAGACGGCGGTGTTCGAGACGCTCGACCTGTGGCAGAGCTGGTGGCGCGATGTGCTGCTGACCGCCGCCGGCTGTCCGCAGGCAGTCGTCCATATCGACCGCCGCAACGACCTTGCAGCGGAGGCGGCGCGGTACGCCGTTCCCGATCTTCACGCCTTCGTCTCAGGAATCTCCCTGGCGGCGCAGCGTCTGCGCGATAATGTCAATCCCCAACTCGCACTCGAAGGCGTCGTGCTGGCGATGCCGGAGCGACGATCATTGCGATAGCCGATGGATCCTCTCTTGTCCCCCCCGCTTGCGGGGGGGCAGGGGGGGGGTGCCGCCTGACCATTCATACCCGGACCCTCACCGGAAAACTTACTTTACAGACTAATTATAGCGGCTCTGACTGCATGCTCACTTTCTGAGCGTGATTCGTATAAGAAAGCCGCTTATGGACTAGCGTTCACATACTGCTTCCAGGGTAAATTTGATCATGCGCGCGAACTATACGCGAATCTGTATCATCTTGCGCAAGAAGCGCACGATGTGCTATGGCAGGCAATTGTGCTCCACCAACGCAGAGTTGTCGAGCGGATGGCGGGCAATTTCGATATTGCTCAGGCGCTGTTCCAAGAAGACTATCATTTTCGCTTATCGCATCTTCCCGACGATCTCGCTGGTTTTGCGGCAAATCTCTACGAGCAAGGGTATATCCTCCTCAAATCAGGGGATGTGGCGCAGGCCAGGGCAATTATGCATCGTTCGCTGGAGATGGCGCAGCAGGCAAACGACGCGATGTGCCAGGGATGCGCGTATCGCGGTCTGGGAGAAATTTACGCTGCTCTGGGGGAGCGTGATCAAGCCGGAGTCTACTTCTTGCTCAGCGAACAGGCGTTCCGGCAGGCTGGCGATCAGATCGCAGCGGAAGAGGTTCGGAAACTGGCTGCATCCTCTTTTTGAACGATCTTTTCGTACAGCGCCTGCTGGCGCGCAATCGCCGCCCGATAGCGCGTGTGATGGTTCGGATCGGGAACAAATCGTGCGGCATCCGCCGCAACCTCTGCGTCTACTGCAACACCCAGCGCGTCGAGCGCCAGCAGCGCCGCGCCTCTGGCGCTCACCTCGGTTTCTGCCGCAACCGTCAACGGTCGCCCCAGCACATCGGTCACGATCTGCATCCAAGCGGGCGACGAGAGCAACGCGCCGCCACCGGCAACGAAGACCGACGGCGTCACTCCCGCCTGCTCGATCTGTTCCAGAATCAGCGCAAACCGGCAGGCAACGGCTTCCATACTGGCGCGCAGGATGTCGAGCGGCGTCACTCCCAGCGACAGACCAGCGATC
This sequence comes from Roseiflexus sp., assembly GCA_034436075.1. GTDB lineage: Bacteria > Chloroflexota > Chloroflexia > Chloroflexales > Roseiflexaceae > Roseiflexus. The sequence goes on along the minus strand of DAOTWI010000065.1, from coordinate 5,702 downwards.
ACCGCGCGCGCGTCGCCTGCCCAGCCGGGGCTGCGTTCACCTGACCAGAATGGCAGGATCGTCAACCCGTGACTGTCGGGCGGGAGCGCCGCCAGCGCCCGATCCAGCGTGTCCGGGTCTTCGTCGATGCGCAATGTCTCGCGCAACCAGGCGATAACATTCCCGCCTTCGCTGGTGGCGCCGCCGAGCAACGCGCGCTGGCGATCAATCCGATAACACCACAACCCTGGCGGAACGCGCTCCACGTCCGGCAGCGCCACGCGCAGCGCGCCAGTCGTGCCGATGGTGATCGCAGCGCGGTTCGGTCCAACGCATCCACTGCCGATATTAGCCGCCGCGCCATCGCCGATAGCGGGAAACCACGGAACCTCAGCCAGTTCCGCCCAGCGCGCCGTATGCTCAGGAAGCAGACCCTGGATGGGCGCATCCCGATCAGTGAGCGGCGCCAATTGACCGGGGCGAATGCCGAGATCGCCCAGTAACCGGAGATCCCACGATAGCATCGTGCGGTCGAGCAAGCCAGTCCAGGAAGCAGCGGAATAACTGATGCGCCGCTGGCCGAACAGGCGCAACTCCAGATAATCGCCGAGCGTCGCCCAGGATGCCGCCTGGCGAAAGATCGCCGGGCGCGTCCGGCGGAGCCAGGCGAGTTGTGCGGGCCAGTAACTGGTGCGCAGCAAGCATCCGGTGCGTTGATGAACCTCGCGCTCGTCGAAGCGCGTCCGCAGCGCCATCGCATCCTGTGCGCAGCGCGTGTCAGCATAGGTCATGATCGGGGTCAGGGGAACGCCGTTGCGGTCGAGCGCCAGTAACGTTGTCGCCAGGGTGGTGACCGCAACGCCGCCAATGGCATGTGGCGGAAGCAGTGGCGTTGCCTGCGCCAGCGCTCCATCGAGGCAGCGCCCGACGGTATCGAAGAGCGTCTCAGCATCGATTTCTGCGGCGCCGTCAGGAGACGTGCGCACCATCACCGGCTCACGCGCGCCAATTCCCGCCACGCGCCATCCCCGCGCATCGAACAGCAGCGCGCGCACCGATGACGTGCCGATGTCGAGCGATAGCATAAACGGCAGCGCGGCATCTTTCATCGAACGTGCGTGGTGCAGCGTCCTTTCACGCCAGCATCAGAAAAGAAACCGTGATGGTCACGGCAGCCACCGCCAGACCGGCGATCACCTGCCCCGGCGTGTGGTTGCGCGTCCGCACTCGCGCCCAGGCGACGGCAACGGCGCATATCCAGAACACGATCCCCAGAATATTCGAGTAGATCAGCGCCAGGGTCGCCAGGGCGCCAATCGCCGCGCCATGCATGCTGATCTTCCAGATCAGATTGACCAGGCCGCAGATGATCCCGATGCCCAGCATGCCGACCGTCAGCGCCAGAAACGGTCGCGGTGCGCCCAGCGCCAGCAATAGCACAATCGTGAGCAGAACCGATATCGTGCCGAAGATGTACAGTTCATTGCGCTCGTGGCGCACCGACACATCGGCATCACTGAACCGCCCCTGGCGCAGACGCACCAGATAGTACGCCAGCGATGGCACGGTTTGAATCACGATGATGCCGCCAAACCAGGCAAGCCCCGCCTCATCCGGCGTTTGGAGACCGATCAGCAGATAGGCGGCGACGGTAGCGAAGACCGGGTTGAAGATCTGCGACAGCAATCGGGCAAGAAGAAGGCTGCGGCTCTCCATCTCGTCGGAGTCGAGCGTTTCACCGGAGAGCTTTGGTTGTTGCCTCATGCGATGCTCCCGTTGACAACGAGTGATAGTGTTCGATAATCTGCCGGGCAGACGCTTCCCAACGAAACCGTCGCGCCTGTTCCAGCCCCGCCTGCCGCAGGCGATCGCGCAGGGCGCTGTCGTTCAACAGGCGGATCATTCCATCGGAGAGCGCCTCCACATCATCGGCAGGCGCCAGGAGGGCAGCAGCGCCCACCACCTCCGGGAGACTCGAATTGTCGGACGTCATCACCGGCGTCCCACACGCCAGCGCTTCCAGCGGCGGCAAGCCAAACCCCTCATAGATCGAAGGGTACACGAATGCCTGTGCAAGATTATACACGATTGGCAGGTCAGAATCCGCCACAAAATCGAGCACATGCACCCGATCACCCAACCGCAGGCGCTCGATAGTCTCGAACACTGGCTGATACATCCATCCCCGCCGGCCAGCAATCACCAGGAAGAGATCATCCCCGCCGTCTCGCAGCGCTGCCGGGTCGATGCGCGCGAAGGCTTCCAGCAGGCGCACCAGATTCTTGCGCGGCTCAATTGTTCCAACGAAGAGGATGAAGCGCGGCGGCAGGCGCAACCGGCGGCGCACCGGCTCGCACACCTCCGGCGGCAGTGGACGAAATCGTTCGTCGACCGCCGGATAGACCACGGACACACGCTCAGGTGCGATCTTCAGCAGGCGTTGCAGATCGCGCCGGGTCGACTCCGAGTCGGCGACGATGGCATCGGCGCGTTGCAGGGCGCGCGGCACAGCATCGCGCAAAAATGCCGCCACGCCAGGAACGGCGCACTCTGGATGCACCATATACGACAGGTCGTGGATGGTCACGAGCGTGCGCGCGCGTGTCGGCGGCGCCACGAAATCGGGCGCATGCAGAATATCGAGCGGACCGGTCAGCCATTCAATGGGCAGCGGGATGCGCAACCGGTGCCAGAGTTGCGTCAGGCGGCGCGGCGGCAGCGGGATGGGAACCGCGCGGGTATGCGGATGCGAGGCGCAGAGGCGGCGCACCTCGCGCAGATAGGGCGGAGGATCGGCGCCGGGAAAGCCGGCAGCATAGAACAAAGTAAAGCGAATGCCGGGGCTTTGGGCAAGAATAGCGCCGATCAACTCGCGCGTGTAGCGCCCGATGCCAGCCCCCTGCCAGGCGCCAGCCGTAAAATCGATCCCGACGTGCATGCGTAGTCGCCTGTCGTCACCTGCGTTTGCTGACCAGGTAGAGGACGAACCCGATCACGACAATGCTCCAGAAATTGATCACCCGGTCGAGCAGCGTCACAGCGCCGCCGAGGCTCGTCCCGACCTTGAAGAACGTCAGCACGCCGGTGATCACGGTTTCGACGACGCCAAGACCGGCGGGCGTGAAAGGAATGGCAGTCAGCAACGACGACGCCAGCGCAACAAAGATAATCGCCGACAGCGGCAACGACAACCCTTCGTGGCTGAGCGCCTGGATCACGAAATAGAGCCGCATCCCTTCGAGCAGCCAGACGCCGGACGTCAGCGCGATCAGTTTCGGCAGAATGCCAGGACGAAACGAGCGCAGCGCCGCATGTTCAAAGTTGCCATACACCCCGATCAGGCGTTTTGGAATGAACCGCCGGATAACCGGGCTTAACCAGCGCATGCCCGCCAGACCGCTGACAATCGCCACGACCAGCAGCGCGCCGAAGCCGAACACGATCCGGGTGCTTTCCGGCATCTGTGCGCCGAACGTGAACCACGCCGACAGCGCCAGCAACCCGAACAACCCCAGCATATCGAGGAGGCGCTCGGCAAAGATCGTGCCAAACGTCGCCGAAAACGACACGCGCCCATTCTGTTTCAGCAGATAGCCGCGATAGGCGTCGCCCAGTTTGGCGGGAACCACACAGTTCGCAAACCACGAGAGGTAGATATACTCAATCAGCGCCGGCAGCGATGCCCAGCTTTTGCGCCCTTCACGCACCGGCACATTGGCGTTTTCCAGCAGCATACGCCAGCGCAAGGCGCGCAGCGGAAACGTCAGGTAGAAGATGCCGAAGCCAGCGAGCAGCAACCATCCATTCGCGCCGCGCATGTACTGCCACGTCTGCTGCACGTCGATATCGAAGCCGCGCACCGCAAACACAACGATGGCAATCGCCAGCGCAAATGAGATAAGCGTGCGCGGGCTGCGCAGCGCTTTTGCCAGCGAGAACCCCTGACGTTCGACCTCCTGAACTTCGGGGGTTTCGGGCGGGTTGACCGGCTCCTCGGCGCCTGCGTCGCCGACTCGTTCGTTGATCATCGCTGAACCGTCCTCTCGTGGTTCTGTCGGAGTCTCCATTGATCCGCCGGGATCGTATCAATTCTTCGGAAGGTGCATCGTCCTCCGCCTGTTTCTCCGCTCAGACGCCATACTCGCCCCGGTACCATTCCCAAAAGCGCGCCAACCCTTCTGCGAGCGGCGTACACGGCTGAAACCCAAGCATCCGCACCGCCTTATCGATCCGGGCATAGGTGATCGGCGGGTCGGCGGCGGGCAGCGGCTGCGCTGCAATCGTGGCGCGCAGCCCGGTCACGCGCTCCAGGGTTGTGACGAAATCGATCAACTGCACCGGGCTCGAATGTCCCAGATTGAAGATTTCAAAAGTGTAGTCGGCGTCGAGCGCCGCGATCACGCCAGCCACAATATCGTCGATGTATGTCCAGTCGCGGTAGACGTCCACGCCGCCATTGAATAACGTAATCGACTTCCCCGCAACCATTGCATCAACGAATAGATGCGGCGTCATATCGGGCCGTCCGCGCGGACCGTACACGGTGAAGAAGCGGACAATCCGCGTCGGCATGCCATGCTGGCGGTGCGCTGTGTATGCCAGCGCCTCGGCAGCCTTCTTCGTTGCGGCATAGTACGACAGCGGCCGGTCGGTCGGCGACTCTTCCGACCAGGGCGTGGGCGACATCCCATACACCGATGAGGTCGATGCCATGACCAGACCTTCGACCGCGTACCGCGCTGCGGTTTCCAGGATAGTCAGCGTCCCGCGAACATTGACCTCTTCGTACAGCACAGGGTTGCGCATCGACGGACGCGGACCGGCCATGGCGCCGATGTGCGCCACTCGCTGCGGTCGATGCTGCGCGAAGACGCGATCCATGGTTTCCGCATCACGAAAATCCGCCTCGATCAGCGCATAACCGGGGTGCGCCAGCGCACGCGCGATATTGCGCCGCTTCCGCGCCGGATCGTAGTAGTCGTTGAAATTGTCGACGCACACCACCTGATCGCCACGCGCCAGCAACGCATCACTCAGATGACTGCCAATGAACCCTGCTCCGCCGGTGATGAGATAGCGCATTGTGGTTGAACGTTTTCAGATTGGTTTGCAACTGTGCTTATTATCGCCCATACAACCGCGAGTTGAATGCCAAAATTGAGTACGTGCAGATTCTCGAACAGGTTATGCCCTGCCACTGCTGCGATGATACCACATCCGCCGACGACCGCACTGTGCAAAACGGGATCGGTTGTGCGTCGAAGCGCATGCAATGCCTGCCGAATCACCCCGCCGATCAGCGCCAGGTACGCTATCAACCCGATCATCCCTGCTTCCGCTGCTATGTGCAGATACAAATTGTGCGCGTGCCCGCGGCTTGCATACCACGCGCCAACCGCAAACTCCGGGTACGCCACGGAATAATTTCCCGGACCCACGCCGAACAGTGGTGCAGAGCGGAACATCTCCCACCCTGCCTGGAGGTGCGCCATGCGCTCGACGACCGCGAAATTCTCCGGCGTCACCGTCGCTGCCGCAGCATCGAACCACGCCATGCTCCGCCAGATGCTCGCCAGGCGCGTAACGAGCGCCTCAGGAAGCGCGCCCGCGATAGCGAGCAGCGCCACTGCCACGCCAATCGCCGCCAGTCCCAGGAGAACCGGCAGCGCGCGCCGGCCCAGGCTCAGCGCCATGCCCAGAACCCCAATGGCAGCCCCGACCCA
>DAOTWI010000064.1:0-10901 GCA_034436075.1 Roseiflexus sp. | reverse complement strand
AGGCGGCACGCCCGGCATTCCGGTGCGCCAGCGGGGTGTTCCCGCAGAGGTGACCGTCATCAAGCGGTCTGGGAAGAGGCGGCGCGCCCGGCATTCCGGTGCGCCAGCGGGGTGTTCCGGCATAGGTGACCGTCATCAGGGGGCGCCCACGAGGATGGACGCCCCCCCGCAACCGCCATCACCGGCGCGCCCGCGCAGACAGTAGAACGCGACGTGAAGGGTCTGGTCGGACACGCGCCTTTTTTCATTTATGTCAACCAGCAGTGGTCTGGGCATCACCATTGTCCTGACGAGACGTCAGGCGAGGGAGCAATTGCGCCGTGATCAGCGTCGTCAGCGGCGACTGATCGCCGCCATCGCTCTGAATGACGATCGGGCGCGGCGCGCGTTTGACCAGCGTTTCAGCGACCTGCAGGCGACGGCGCGCCAGTTCGTACTGCAAGACAGCCCGGTTGTCCTGATACGCCTGACCGAGATACTCCAGTCCGCGCGCTTCGTTCTCCGCCTGTCGCAGGGTCGCGCGGCCACGCGCCTCGATCTCCCAGCGCACGCGCTGCGCCTCCGTCTCCTTCTCCTGGAGCATGCGCGCCACGTCCTGGCGCGCTTTGTTGACCGCCGCGCGCACCTCCACCAGTTTTGCGTCGCGCACCTTGCGGGCGCGCTCGATCTCCAGCCGCATACTGTCGATGCGCTGCTTCTTGATCAACTCCCATTCGCGCTCATACGCCTGGAGTTCTTTCGTCACCCGTTCGCGCGTCGCCAGATGTTGCTGATACTGATCGGGCAGTTGCACATCGGGAATGTTGGCGCCGGTGATCCGCACGCCATAGCGCGCCAGCTGGCGGTTGAGCAACTCCTGCATATCGCCCACGTCGCTGCCGCGCAGATCGTAGGCGCGCTCGGTTTCGACCCGCCGCGCCCGCTGGCGGATCGCATCCTGCACCGCGCTGCTCAACACCAGATCGAAGTTGCTGGCGCCCAGACGTCGCACAAACGCGATCGGGTCGTCGATGCGGAACTTGAGGAAAAACTCGATCGACTTGAGCGGAATATTCTCACGAGTCGGCGACGCCAGCACCGGCGCAGTGTACGGTATCTCGGTGCTGGTATCGACCACCGCCTCCACCTTCTCCCAGGGTCGCCAGAGATAGTGCCGTCCAGGGGCAAGCGTCCCGACAATCTGCCCCCAGCGCGAGAGGATGCCGGTGGTTCCCTGCTCGATCTCGACAATCGCCCCCATGATAAAGGAAATCAGGGCGGCAAGAAACGCGATCAGGGCAAAGAATCCCACGAAAGAGCCAATGAAGCCGCCGCTGAAGACAGACACGCCAGTCAGGTAGATGCTCAACGCCAGCGGCAGCAGCCAGCCCAGACGCCGCCGGCTTTTCGGGATGACAACCGGCACCAGCTGGCCCTCTTCGCCTGAACGCAGCAGTTGCCGGATCTCGCTCCAGGCAGCGACCGTTTCCTTGATGCGAGAGAATGTGCGTCGCGTGTCAGTCATTGGCGCCCTCGCTTCCTTTGATCTGCGCCGTCTCCTGTTCGATGGCGATCAACCGCTCAATCTGCCCGGCGCGCTCCTGAATGCGTTGCCGGATGGCGTGCAAACGCTCGCGGATCGCAGCCACGTCTTCGACGGAATAGAGTTGCGCGTCACCGGCGCCCAGCATCCGTTGCGCAATCGCCAGATAATCAATGTCCTGCTCGTCGCCTTTGCCGATCTGCACGATCTGCGGCAAATGATCGGCGACCGCCTCCAGGCGATCGAGGATGTCCTGCTGGTAGCGGTACTGCAAAATCTCCGGGTAGGCAGCGGCGCCGACGGCGCGAATATCGAGCGCCTGCGCTTCGAGCAGCGCTGCATTGGCGCGCGCGGCGCTCTCGGCTTCACTCAACAACTGGCTGGCATAGGCGTTAGCGCGGTTGATCTCCCGTTCGCGCGCCGTGTCGATCTGCGCCTGGTAGGTGGCCACCTCAGCCTGAATGGCGGAGAGTTCCTCGCGCAGACCCGCCAGTTCGCGGTTGAGGTCGCCTTCATCCTGCTCCTTGCGCAGCGACAGTTCGTATTCATAGGTGTACGCCTCTTTCGCCACCCGGATCATCTCCGGTTTGGCAAGGTCGATGCGGTACTCCTGGCTCGACGGCTCGGCGTGGGTGATATTGGCGTTGACAAAGCGCACGGCAGGCAGAAACTGCTGATTGAGCGTATCGAGCAAACCCTGCGTGCTCTCACCGACCAGATCGTAGATCGCTTCAGCGCGCTGTTCATAAATGAGCGCGCGGGTCACTTCGCTGACGGCGTTTTGCAATTTCTCCTGAAACCCTTTGGCGCCGCCCAGCGTGAAAATAAACGCCGCCGGGTCCTCGATCTTGAACTGAAGGAACAGATCAACCGAGGCATTCACGCGCGAGGCGGTCGGCGCTTCGCGGATGGGCGCGTTATAGGGGTATTCGCGCGTGACATTGACAATGTAACTGACCCGTTTCCACGGATCGAGGAGCACCTTGCGTCCCGCTGGCGCAATCTCCTCCAGCCTGCCGAAGCGGGTAATGAGCGCCAGACAGCCATCCGGCACCATAATGAAACTGTTGCGCCAGAGGCTATAGGCGACATAGCCGAGGATCAGCAGCCAGTAGTGAGGACCGAAGAAGACCATTGCGAAGTTCGTCAAACCAAATGAGACGGTATCGATCGCAACACTGATGAACCAGCCAACCAACCCAAGCACGCTCAGAAACAGAGTGATGAAAATCCAGACCACCGAGCGCGGGTTGCGCGGAATGACGACCGGCGAGATGATGTTCGTGACCTGCCCGCCTTTTTCTGGTTGCTGAAAGTTGCGATTGAGCAGCTCCGCCGCTTCTTCCAGCAGCGCAGTCATCTGCTCGATGCGCGTGGCGCCACTCTCACCGGCTGAACGTTGCGACAGAAAATCGCTGGCTTTAATCTGAAGCTGCTCGACATCACCGCGTTCGAGCGACTGCCGGGCAACTTCCAGACCGCGCTGGAGACGGCTCATAGCGACTCACCTCCGTCTACGACGACTGCTTCCAACCCGTACATACGCACGGGTTCGCCGTGATGTTTCATCAACCGGATCGAAACGCTGGTTCGGCAATGATGCCGCTGGCGTCCATCCAGGCGCGCACCGCGCGCACCGGGCGCCCCGCCACCGTGCGCTCTCCAGGATGCGTGAGGGCTTCGGCGCCCGGCAGACGCCCTGAGTGTATCACGCTAATCCTAACAATGCCAGGCTGTCGCGGCGGATGATGGCTTCGATCTGATCGTCCGGCGCTCTGGGCAGCCGCGTTCCTTCGGCGATCTGATTGACAGTGCGCAGCGCCGTGATGGTTTCGTCGGGGGTGGAAATTGGAAGGAATTCCGCCATCGCTTCGTTGGGTCAAGCGGAACCGGCGAGTCCAGCGCGAGCGGCGGGGTCCAGTCATGAATTGTCAGGCAGCAAGAAAGAGCGTCCCTGCTGCGATACACCTCAGCTGGCGACTGATGGAGTTTGAGAAAATAATCCGGGATTGCCCCGTCCAGCCCGCGCAGGCGGGCTTCGCAACCGGAGCCTGCGGCTTCAGCCGCCGGGCGGGGAGGCGGATAGCGGAATAATTATTCAAAAACCATAAGTCGCGCCGGGCAGGCGTTCCGCCGAGCGTCCACCTGCGTGGACGCCGCCATTCCCGTCCACGGAGGCGGACGGTCGGTCCATCAGGGGCGATGTCAATCGCTGGCAGCCGCAGCGTCGTTGCCTGACAAATCATGCTCGCACCCCGAGCGGCGCGCCGGTGACGCCGCCGTCATTCGAGCCAGGCGCCAGGCAATAGGAAACACAATTTTTCACGCCACGCGATAGCGCGCAATCACCTCCTCATCGAGCGTGACGCCCAGCCCCGGCTCTTGCGGCACGGCGACCCATCCATCCACTACTGGAAACGTCTCGCGGGTGAGCGTCTGCCGCAACGGACCCTGCTCGACGCAGTACTCCAGCAGTGAAGCGTTCGGCAACGCCGCCAGGAAATGCAGCGAGGCGGCAATGCTGATGCCGGTTTTGTACGAGTGATTGACGCACAGCCGATGGCGCTGCGCCGCCATCCGCCCGATCTGGATCGCCTGCGACAATCCGCCGACCCGCGCCACATCCGGCTGTACCACTGCCAGACCGGCGTCCAGCAGCGCCTGAAATCCGGTCAGGATGGTCTCCTGTTCCCCGGCAGCGATGCGAATAGGTGAGACGGCAGCCAGGCGCGCATACCCTTCGAGATTGTCGGGATGCAGCGGCTCTTCGAGCCAGAACGGGTTGTATTCCGCAAACTGGTGCGCCCGCCGGATCGCCGTCGCTGTATCGTAGCACAGACCTGCGTCGATCATCAGGTCCACATCATCCCCCAGGCCGCGCCGTGCCATGCGCACCAGAGCGAGGTCCATCGCCTCGCTCGTTCCGATCGGTCCCCAGCCGAACTTGGCTGCGGTGAACCCCTGGTCGGCGAGGCGGCGGGCGAGGTCATACGTCGCTTCGGGCGTCTCCTGAAACAGGATTGAGGCATAGGCGCGCAGGCGGTCGCGGAAGCCGCCGCCGAGCAACCGGTAGACCGGCTGCCCCATCACCTTGCCGGCGATGTCCCACAGGGCGATGTCGATGCCGCTGATTGCCTGCTGCGCTGCGCCGCCGCGCCCGAAGAAGATCGATCCCTCGTACATCGCGTGCCACAGGCGGGCGATGTCGAGCGGGTTCTCGCCAAGCACGCACTGCCGCAGACCGCGCGCAATCTGATGGGACATCGGCGCTTCAATGATCGCTTTCGCGACCATTGGCGACGAATCGACCTCGCCGACGCCGACGATCCCTTCGTCGGTGTAGACTTTGACCACCAGCGTATCCTGAGTGCCGTCGGCGCGATCATCCACTGTCGGGAGTTGCAGCCAGATGGCTTCGACATCGGTGATTTTCACACGTTTCTCCTTGTACTATGGCAGGCGGAACGGTCGTGCGAGCGTGGCCACGCAATCGCCCTGGCGCACGAGCGGAAATGCGCGCTGGCTGATCAGCAAGCCATTGGTTCTGGCGAACACCGGCGCTGGCGGCTCGAACGGCTGCTCAATCGAATGAATCTGCCCGATTGTCTGTCCCGCGATGATTAGCGCGCCCATCTCGACGAATGGCTCGAAGATGCCGCTGACCGGCGCCATGATGTAATCGTCGTACTGATCCGCTGCCATAATCCGTGGCGGCGTCAGCGACGGGGCGGGCGCCTGATCAGTCAGAATGCCTGCGTGGCGCAACACATTGCGCACGCCGCGCTCCGTCAGGTTGAGCATCTCGGGTCCAAACTGCGCAGCGCTGCCCATTTCTGTGCCAAGCGTCAATTTCCCCAGGCGTTCGGCTTCGCCCGGCAGGAGACCCGTGCCGCCCACATCCCGGTAGAGCAGGACGTAGGGCGCTCCCCACGCCAGCGCCAGATCGATCATGGCGCGCAACTGTTCGTGATCGGGAACATAGTGCATGCTGACCAGCGGCAGGAAGTGCGCCGACCGTCCGCCGGAGTGAATGTCGATCACCAGATCAGCCAGCGGAAAGAGCACCGTCGTAACGTAATGAGCGATCATCTCGGTAATTGTCCCATCGGCGCGTCCAGGGAACACCCGATTCATGTTTTTGCCGTCGAGGGGTGACAATCGTGTACCAGCCGCAAGCGCCGGGCGGTTCAACATGGGGAGCATGATAATCCGCCCGCGAAGCGTGTCTGGTTCGAGGGCGCGCGCCAGGTTTAGCAGCGTCACCGGTCCCTCATACTCATCGCCGTGGTTGCCGCCGAAGATGAGCGCCGTCGGTCCCGGCGCGCCATTGATCACAGCAATCGGCAGATATTCCGTCGCCCATCCGGAAGTATTGGTCGATTGCGGAACAGCCAGTTGTCCCAGCTGCTTGCCGGGTCGTTCAAAATCGATCAGGGTCACAATTTGCGTTGCGCTCATAGACTCTCCAGTTCGCTGATAGCAGCGGCAATCGTTTGCTCCAGGCAACCGGGAAGGAACGGTGATTGTTGTTCCTGATACAGACCGCTGCCGTAGGAGTCGCGGGGCGGAAGGTAGCCAAGCGTGCCATTGGTGCATCCCAACGCCAGCACTGGTTGGCGTTGGAACCGGGCGCGGAGTTCGACCTGCATCTGCGCATACGCTTCGTTGGGACATGCCACCAGGAGCGCGTCGCCTAACCGCCAGAACCAGAGCGGCATGGGATAGACCGGGTCATCACCGAGGGCGGCCTGGAGCAGGCGGCGTCGCAACGCTTTCTCCGCCTCGGCGATTGCATCGCCGCGGGCATCTCCTGGAGGATCGATGGGAGCGAGGTCTGGCTTGCGTTGCAGCGGCACGATCGTCTTGTGATGCCGCAGGGTCGCGCAACGCCGCCGGGCGGGCTCATCGAGCGGTTGGTACGCCCAGGTGGCCAGATTGGCGCCCGACGCCACCACGCCGGTGTAGACGAAGCGCGATGCAGGCGGCGGCAAGCCCTCGAGCGCCGCCGCAGCGGCATACGCCAGCTGGCGTCCATTCCGGTCGGCAACGGCGAGATCGCCCACAAACCCTTCACGCGGACCGAGATCGCCCGCAGCGCCGTAGAGGAACAGGCAGGGCGCACCATAGATCGATTCGAGCGTCTCGCGCATCGCGCCGACATAATCCGGCGAGAGCAAGCGATTCTGCCAGGCGAGGGTCGTCGGGTGGCAGGCGTAATTGACCAGCGTGGCGATGATCGCGCTATCCTCGCCGGTCACGCGGGCGACGAGCACGGTGTCGTCGGCAGGCGCCGCAGGATTGTAGCCGCAGGCGTATCTGCCAATATCCGGCGCCCAGAAATCGCGATTCGCCGCCATCGCACAACGCCCATACCCGCAGGTGATCCATGCCGGGCGCATGGCGCTTCTGGCTTCGATAATCGCCTCAGTGAGCGCATTGGTCAGATCGTTGATGTATGGTTCGATGAAGTGCGCGCCGGGTTTATCGGTGAGCTGGCTGTTAATGTACGCGCCAGCGTGGGTGTGTGAGAAATTGATCAGCACCGCATCTTCGTGCAGCCCGGTGGAACGCAGGACGGACTCGCGGATGCGGCGTTCATCGGGAAGGTAGGGGAACCAGCCAATATCAAGGGCGACCAGCGCCAGCACCGGATCATCCGCGTCTAGCGGGCGCATCACCAGCGCCGTCGCCGTCAGCGGTCGATGCACGCCCTCGGCGACATCGTGGCGCGCCGCCCCCCAGGATCGCGCATAGATGCCGACCGGCGGCGTCACATCCCGGCGCGCGACACCGGCTGCGCAATGGGTAAAACCGTGTGTTCGTGTCAGGTCCATTCATGTCCTCGCTGCTGTTTCTTCGAGACGCTGACGTAAAAAATCGATCGACTGCTGATCGATGGTGAAAACCACCGTGACAATCGGCAGAACAGGGTTCAGCGCAAGCAGGCGTTCACGGCACGAGCGGGTGACTACCAGCGCATCGACCTGCTCGATCATCTCGTGGAGGCGGCTTCGATCATCGATCAACGCAGGGACCACGACTGAGGTTGGATGATACGTGCGAATAATGTGGGACAGACTCTCAATCGTTCCTGGCGAGTCGCACACCAGACCGAACGTGGGCACATGCAGGCGCGCAAGCGCCAGCAACGACTCGTGGGAGGGCGTCGCCAGGACGCCGATCACCCGCTGGCGCGCCGAAGCCGGCATAGCCTGGCGAATCTGCCCCAGATGCTGAAAGGTCGTTACAATCAGATCGTAGCGGTGAACGTGCGTGACCGGATCGCGGAGCACATCATCGAGCAAAGCGCGATCCATGGGCGTATCAGCAATGAGTTCGAGTTCGTCGCCGAGCGTTTCGACATCGCGCCGGTTGCATTCGACAAACAACACCCGCGGCGTTTCAGAACCATACGATTGATGCACCGCGTTGTTGATCAGATCGAGCAGCTGGCTGCGGCTCACCCCCGTCTGGCGAGCAGCCTGCACCAGGCTTGCGATCTGCTGCTGGAACGTCGTTTGATCATACCCGGACGCGGCACATACAAATGCGCCACGCCCGCGTGACACCTCAATCAACCCGCGCTGCTCCAGTATTTGATACGCGCGCGCGGCGGTATTCTTGTTCACCTGGTACTGTTCAGCAAGTTCACGAACGGTTGGAAGACGCATACCGGATCGGTACACGCCGGATCGGATGGACTGCTCCAGAATATGCACGATCTCATTCGCTCGCAACGAGCGCGGTGCACTTCCGTCGTGCGGGACAGGATCGGTCATAACGCCAGCGTCTTTCATGTCTCAGACACGTTACTGCCAGGAGCAGAAGGCGTCAGACACAATTGAGACAATAAGGGACAATTAATAGACAATAGCGATTGAACCCGTCTAAAACATAGCAGAACCCGTGCAAAAAGTCAAGCATGTTCAGACAGCCGGATGCAATCATATGGAAGGCCCGGAGGGGCTTTCAGAGTCTCAGCCAGAGCTTATAGGAAGATCAACCAGAGATTGGACAATCTTGTGATCGGCGCCGGCTTCGACAGGCTCAGCCCACGCCAACCGCTCGTCCAAAGGTGCAGGTTCGATAGTCCAGGTTTTGTTTGATTTCCCTATTAGGGTTTGAGAATGAGTCCAGCCCTGCCCAGACCAGCCCGCGCAGGCAGGCGTCGCACCCATAGCCCGCGGCTTATGGTTTTTGAGAACATCATCCGGTATTGCCCCGTCTAGCCCGCGCAGGCGGACGTCGCACCCATAGCCCGCGGCTTCAGCCGCCGGGCGCCTAATTGACGCAACGCGCCATTCCGCCTACCCCAGAAAGCGCCGGATGACATTCGAGGTGATGCGTGATACGTGCGGATCAACAAGCAACGAGAGAGGCCACGTGATCGAGCCGACCGAGAACACGGCGCCGCCGCTGTTGGTTGAGTAATACACCATCTCAGCGCCGCCATTGTCTGGATTCAGCCCTTTTGCAAGCAGGACTGTTCCCGCTGGCGACGATGCGCTCATCTTGTCGGTTTCGTGCCCGGAGGCGCCGCCGGGGCAGCGTTCATGGAGACTTTCTGTGCCGAAGATATCGCCGTTCTGTAATCCTGCGCCTTCAAACACCCAATGATCCGCCGTGACAACCCGGTAGGGGGCGGCGGTCATGATTCCAGTTTCGGTCGTCACAACGCCGAGCAGGCTGGCTTCCGGCGCAACCGTGGCGTGGAACCGGCTCTCGAAATACACGTCCGGGTTCTGCGGGTCGCGCATGCCCAGGCTGCCGTCATCACTGAGCAGTTGGGTTTTGCAACGCATGGTCGCGCTATCCAGGAACTCCACCTCACAGTTGATCCCATTGCCACCCAGGTAGATCAGTTTGCCGCCGCGCTCATCAACCCACGCTTTCACTCGCTCGAACATGGTGCGCGACCAGTACTCCGGGTGGACGCTGAGGATCAGGATGGCGTAGGCGTCGAGGTCGAGCGTGCCATCGTGGAGTTGAGCATCAGCATACAGGTCATAGGCGAATCCTTCGCGCTCCAGCCAGCCGAGCAGTCGCCACTCCGCCGGCGCCAGGCTGCTCGCCAGGCGTCCGGGAACCGGATCGAGCGCCTGGGCATGCCTGGGCACGTTATTCCCCTCTTCAGGACGATCAAACGACAACGGCGCATAGGCGCCATTCGGTGCATGCCATTCCGAAAATCCGCTTCCCGCATAGCGCGGCAGATCGAGCCGGGCGTTGACCGTCGGCGTCGGCGGGAGGCAGGCTGCGTTGATGTAATTGCTGCGCCCACCAAAGTTGTTGTAGGCATTCCAGGTGTTGGTGGACGCGAGCACAGCGATGGGGTGCGCCGGTGTCGCCGGAGCGACGACCCACGGAAACGCAAAGAATTCGCCCGCTTCGTTCTCGGCGTGCAGGTAGTACAGCCCTGATCGCTCAGGCGCCATGACATATTGGGTGTGGTGCAGACTGCCGTACCCCTGGGTATTCCAGCGCACTCCGGTCTGAGTGTAATCGCTGTCAGGCGTCACCTGCATGACGGCGCGCGGACCATGTTCGTCGAACCAGCCAAGCGGGCGTGCCAGGACTTTCTCCCATCCGTAGCGCCAGAGACTCAGGCGATATGGCGTGGTCGAGTGGACACGGAATTCGCTGCGTTCGCCGGAGCGCACCCATTTGGGCCACATATAGCCGAGCAGCCGGTCAGCAAGCAGGCGAAAATGGTATGGGCGTTCGGCGGATACAGCGACATTCACCCGTTTGGCGCCGTATCCGGGCTTGTGCAGGATCACCTGATACGTGCCGGGAGCGATGTCGGCATAGACCGCGCCGCCTGGCGTGGACCGCACAACCGCGATGGTCTGCCCGTTCGCTGTGAACTCTAACGCCACGTCGCACAGCGCCATATACCGTTCATCGCTGACATATCCGATCAGCACGGCATGCCTCCCTGACATATTCCGCTATCCGCCTACCCGCCCGGCGACTGATGGTTTTTGAATAATGATTCCGCTCTCCGCCTTGTAGCCCGGCGACTGAAGTCGCGGGCTACGGGAAGCGAAGCCCGCCTGCGCGGGCTTCATCGGGCGATGCCTCACGCCTCTTGCCTCGCCCCTCGCGCCTGTGATCCACGAAGGGCGCGAAGGGCACGAAGCGGCTCTGCCAGCAGTCCCTGTCCGCCACGTGCCCCTTGCCTCGCGCCCCTCGCCTCTTGCCTCGCCCCTCGTTCCTGTGATCCACGAAGGGCGCGAAGGACACGAAGCGGCTCTGCCAGCAGTCCCTGTCCGCCTCTCGCCCTTCGCCTCTCGCCCTTCGCCTCTCGCCTCTCGCCCTTCGCCTCTCGCCTCGCCCCTCGCCTCTTGCCTCGCCCCTCGTTCCTGTGATCCACGAA
>DAOTWI010000063.1:0-7974 GCA_034436075.1 Roseiflexus sp. | reverse complement strand
AACCGCCCTCAGGTGACGGTCATCTGCGCCGACCCGCCCTGAGTGATGACCGTCACCTCGACCCGCCAGACCGAGAGAGCGCCAGCGCCCGTGACGCCGGTCACCGCCCACTCGTTCCCCAACCGCCCTCAGGTGACGGTCATCTGCGCCGACCCGCCCCAGGCGCTGACCGTCACCTGGACCCGCCAGACCGAGAGAGCGCCAGCGCCCGTGACGCTGGTCACCGCCCACTCGTTCCCCAACCGCCCTCAGGTGACGGTCATCTGCGCCGATGCACGCCGGTCAGGCGGACAATGACCTGGCGCACCTCATCTTGTGTGCGCAATGCACACATGACTCTTCGGTTCGGATCGAATAGTGTTTCAGCAAATGGCAGGCGGCGCCTGGTCGAGGAATGCAGAAACGTGCCTGGCAGACGACCGCATTCGCCTCCTGCCTCGCGCCTCACGCCTCGCGCCTCACACCTCTTGCCTCGCGCCTCACGCCTCGCGCCTCACACCTCTTGCCTCTTGCCTCGCGCCTCTTGCCTCGCGCCTCGCGCCCGCGCCTCACGCCTCGCACCTCTTGCCTCGCACCTCTTGCCTCGCACCACGCGCCTCGCACCGCGCGCCTCGCGCCTCACCGTTTGGGAGCGTGCATGGCGGATGACCTCATTGACGGCAGGATGGCGGCAGGATACAATCAGCGAGAGAGCCGACGACGCACGACGTGCGGTGAGCCTGCCGAACCGTCGGCGCCGGCATTCCGTCATGCATCCCTCGAAGGGGATGCTATGGAATGTTTCCGTGTACGGTGAGCCTGCCGAACCGCATTATGCAATGTTTCAGGGAATCAGGCGGAAGCCGTCTAAGCGCGTCAGGCGGGGTATCAGGCGAAAGCCGTCTCATCAGGAGTTGGACGGTGCATGATAAAAGCCTGTACCGCTGAATACGCGCGATGGTGACATGCGGCGCCATGATGCTCTGATGTTCCTTCAATAGCCAATCTGCAGGGAAAGACCGATGCCTGACATCACTATCGCCGTTCACGGGATGACACCTGTGCCGTGGGGAAGTAATGAGTGGGCATGGCGCAAAGCCATTGCGGAGACGGCGCGTGCGGAACGGATCCGTTGTCAGCCATCAGCGTACAACCATCTCACGCACTTCACGGTCGCAATCGTGTTTCATATGACGGCTGCCCACATCCAACGGGCCGATCTCGATAATCTCGCCAAACCAGCGCTGGACACATTGTTTCTCGTCCGGAATGCCCAAGTCGCAGATTCAAGCCTGACCGGTGCGTTGTTCGATGTCGATGATCGGTGTGTTTATGTGCTCCGACTGGAAAAGCAGATGGTGCTCCATACCGAAGAGGAAGGTGCATCCATTACCATATCGTGGGAGTAAGCACATTCGGCGACGATGAAAGCCTGGACATACGCACCAGATCACTCGGTTCATGCGCTGGGATCTGGGTGTGAGGGCAGACACAAGGATGCACCGCCCAACATTGCGTGTAGCTGACTGGCGTTGATAGGGGCGATTTTCAGCGTTGGAGCGGCTCACCGCATTGTTCGGTCTATGGAGCCTGTGCCTGTACGCCGCCAGCAGCTAACGCTTACCGTTGGGCGTTTGACCTTCGATAACACATCGCTGTTTCAGAAAACCCAAAAGAGAAGTTTGCATCTTTCAAGGCAGAACTACAATCAGGCGATGGCTGAAATCGAGCGGGTGCTGAAGGACGCCAATCAAAACGACGTGCCGGATATTCTTGAAGGCATCGTTCCAGATCGGTCAAAGCCCTCTCCATCACCGGCAATGCCGCAGCCAGACCCCGCGACGATGCATCCAAGACCAGGGGCGACCCCGCATGTCGTCACCGGCACGACGCCCGGGGTTGGATTGCTTCTCATTGGCGGCGTGATTGTTATTCTGATAGCGGTCATTGTCGGATATGTCGTGTTGATGGTGTTCCAGCAGGGCTGAGTCCTCGGGTGGTATTGCGCTACGCGATAGAGAATCTGCCAGAGCCGATGCAGCGGCAGGCAATGGCGAAGGAGTAGCCACAGCAATGCCCGCTGCTGAGGCCGGTAGTCCTGAGAGGAGTCATTCTATGAGCCCAAAGAAGCGTGCACAGGAGCCCGTCGATGACGCCGCTGCGATCGGCAAGAAGTCGAGGGGGTTTACAGACGAGGAACGATCCGCGATGAAGGAGCGCGCCAGAGAGCTAAGGGCGGAAGCGCGCACGAATAAGCATAAGGTGGATGGGGAAAGCGATGTGCTTGCAAAGATCGCTGAGATGCCGGAACCGGATCGCACCATGGCCTCGCGGCTGCACGAGATCATCAAAGCCAGCGCGCCATCGCTGTCGCCAAAAACCTGGTACGGGATGCCCGCGTATGCCAGGGACGGCAGGGTGGTCTGCTACTTCACCGCCGCCTCGAAGTTCAATTCGCGGTACGCGACGTTCGGCTTCAACGATACAGCGAACCTCGACGAAGGCGCCATGTGGCCCGTCGCCTTTGCGCTCAAAGAATTGACCGCCGATGTCGAGGCAACCATCAGCGCGCTCGTCAGAAAAGCGGCAGAGACCTCGTGATGCCATGTTCTCACGGGTGCACAGCTCTTTCGCGGCTCAGGGCGCAGTCATGTATTGCCAGGAACCACTGCGTTCCTGGCAGATGGCGATCACGCGGACGTAATGATTTGTGAGAAAATAATCCGGCATTGCTCAGCCTAGCCCGCGCAGGCGGGCTTCGCATCCCGGAGCCTGCGGCTTATGGAGTTTGAGAACATAATCTGGTATCGCCACGTCTAGCCCGCGCAGGCGGGCTTTGCATCCCGGAGCCCGCGGCTTCAGCCGCTGGGCGGACGAGCGGATAGCGAAAATAATTATTCAAATCCCATCAGCCGCCGGGCGAACGAGCGAATAGCGGAATAATTATTCAAAAACCATAATGCCCGCACTAAGCACACGAAGCCCCGCTGACGCGGGGCTGGTTCCGGAACGAGGGCGCCCCCGCCCCCTTCGTGCGATCAGCTCGACGGTTCAGCCCTTCGACCTTTCGACCCTTCGACAAGCTCAGGGCTCAGGGCGCCGTGGCGGACGGTACGGCAAGCACCCGTCTGACACATCATGCCTGCCACCCCATGACTCACCACAGAGACGCAGAGAGCGCAAAGAAGCGCGTATCATATGCTCGTCTCGCCTTCGCACCTCCAAACCTTCAACCTTCAAACCTGCAACGTGCAACTCCCCCGATTCTCATTTCGTGTCAATATTGAACGCATTTCGATCCGGCGCCTGCACCGCTCCTCGGCTATACTTGAGAGCAGACCGCAGCGGTGTGGTTCGCCGTTGCATGTCCATGGCGCACCAAACTGACGGCGCCCTGGATTATGTCATGCGCCGGGTCTGCGGTGCAGCATTCGTTATCCAACGCATATGGACGCTGTGTGTGTCAGCGAACTGTAACGCTGACCACTGGCGCTCGAACAGGCTCAGGAGTACACTCGTATGGAGGCGGTAGTCTGTCCGGTACGGCGCGAGGTCGATGTGTATGTCGCGATGGGGCGCGCGCGCGATATGGCGACAGCCCTGGGGTTCGACGATATCGACCGCACGCGCATCGAAATTGCGGTTCTGGAACTGACGCGCAATATCCTGACCCACGCCGGCAGCGGCGAAGTAATGATCGAGTATGTCACCGACGGCGACCGTCAGGGGATTGCGATCGAGGCGCGCGATCAGGGACCAGGCATCGCCGACATTGCGCTGGCGCTGCGCGACGGGTATAGCACCGCGCAAACCCTCGGCGCTGGACTTCCCGGCGTTCAACGGTTGATGGACGACTTTCACATCGAGTCGACGGTTGGCGTAGGGACGCGCGTGCGCGCAGTGAAGTGGCCCGGCAAACGCACCAGCGGGCCTGGAAAGGTCCGCCGATGAATATCATGTGGGGAGCATGCAATCGCGCCAAGCAGGGACAATCGATTTCCGGCGATGCCTGGATGGTGGCGACGCTGAACGGCAGCGGCGTGTTGGCGGCAGTCGTCGATGGATTGGGCGGCGGCGAAGAGGCGGCGCGCGCGGCTCGTCTGGCGGAAACGATCTTCCGCGAACGCGCCGAACGACCGCTCCAGGAGATCATTCGGGTCTCGCACGAGGCGCTGCACGCAACACGCGGCGCGGTCGCCGGTTTGCTGCGGCTCGACCCAATCCAGCATAGCGCATCGTACATCGGCGTCGGCAACATCGGCGTCTATGTCTATAGCCGCAAACCGATCAAGCCGATCTCCAAGAACGGCATTCTCGGATATCGCCTGCCAACGCTGCTCGAACTGACGTATACCTATGATCCGGGCGATCTCTTCGTCTTGTACAGCGATGGCGTTTCATCGCAATTCGCACAAGACCTGCATCTCGATATTCGCCAGTCGCCGCAGACATTGGCGGAGCAGATCGTTCAAACCTACGGCAAACAGTCCGATGACGCGACAGTCGTCGTCGTGCAGACCTGAACGGCATGATTGACACGGCTATGCAGCACACAACATCGACACACCTGACCCACTGGCTGAGCGCCAACCGCACGGTTCTGTTGCCCCTCTGGATTACTGCGGGCGACGACCTGTTCGCCGCTGATCGTCGTGCGTCTGTGCAGAATGGGGAGGAGATTGCGGTTCACCCCGACGAACGAAAAGTGGTTGTGACGGCGCTGTACGATGGCTTGATTGCTGCTGCCAGCGGTGAAGAACGACCGCTCGACGAGTGTTTGAGCACACTGCGCGCGTTGCGGAGCACGATTGGCGAAGACGACCTGCCGCGCCAGATTATGCTCTTCCAGCGACTGCGCAGCATCGGACGGCGCGCGCTGTTTCGCGAGTCGATGGAGGTTGGTGCGCATCAGGCGCCGGAAGAGATGTTCTACCCGTTGCTCGACGCGCTCGATGACCTGATTGATCGCGCCATCACGCTGCTCGTCGAACGCTGGGTCGGTGCGGCGCACAAGGTGCTGCATGAACTGAATGAAACCCGCATGCTGGTCGAAAGTCTGTACCGCGATGCGGAAGTGACGGATCGTACAACCCTCCAGGTATCCCGGCTCAATCAGCTGGCGCACGAACTGTCGGCCACTTTCGACCGTGAAGCGCACCTGACCCAGATCAGCGCTGCGCTTTCAGAGGTGCTGGCGCCCGTTATTGTGGATATCTGGCTGATCGCTGAGGAGGCGCCCTGCCTCGAATTGGTCTGGCGTCATGGCGCTCCAGCGCCGGAGGTGCGCTCGCTGTCGCTGGATGCGGCGCACGATCTAATCATTCAGATGCTTCAGCGGCAAGAACCATGGTTTGTGTCTGAACCGGCGCCGCACGACCAGAGCGGCTGGCATATTCCCGCTCACGCCATCCTCGGCATACCGCTCGTCACGCAACGCGGCATCGCCGGTCTGATCGTCTGCCAGGGCGACGAACCAACACTCGAAGACCGTTCACAACAAGATTTCGCCCGCTCGGTCGCAAGCCAGGCAGCGATTGCGCTGGAGAATGCGCGATTGTATGCCGAAGTGCGCGCATTCAATGCAGTGCTGGAAGAACGCATCGCCGAGCGCACCCGTGAGTTGAAGATCGAACGCGATACGCTCGAAACGCTCAACTCCATCGCACTCGAGGTCAGCAGTTCACTCGACGGCGATGTGATCATGCACAACTCGCTCGGCACCCTGGCGAAACTGATCGGCGTCGAGCACGGATCGATCATGCTGCTGGATCGAGAAACGGAGCAACTGGTGGATCGCGCGATGCTGGGGAAGAGCGATGACGTCGGGTATGTGCGCTTTCCGCTAGGGTATGGCATCGTCGGTTGGGTTGCACAACACCGGAAGCCGTTGATTGTGGCGGACGTCGCTGCCGACCCGCGCTGGGTGCCGCCGCCAATCGACGACCCTTCGGCGAAACGACAGGGCTCGATGATTGCCGTGCCGCTCATCGCGCACCACGAAGTGCTTGGCGTCCTGGTGCTCTCTCACGAACAGACCGGCTATTTCCGCGATGAACACCTGCGCCTGTTGACCGCTTCCGCCAACCAAATTGCGATTGGCATTCACAATGCGCAGGTCTATCAACAGGCGGAACAGCAGTACCTCCACCGCTATGAAATGCAGCAACGCCAGGAACAGGCGGTCAGCCAGAGCACCGCGATTCTGCAAAGCCTCTCGGATGGCGTGATCGTGTGCGACCAGAGCGGCTCGGTGCTCACAGTGAACCTGGCAGCCGAGAAGATTCTCGACCGTCCTATCGAAGAATTGGTGACGTGGAACCTGGCAGACCTGCTGCGGCGGTTGCTGGGACGACGCGTTGATGAACTGCCGCTCGACAATCTATTGAACAATCCCTGGGACGATCGCCGCCAACCGCGCACCCTCTCCACGACCTTCCAGATAGGTCCGCGCACCATCAGCATTACGCTCGACCCGGTGATTTCGAGCAAGGAGACATTGATCGGCGCGGTTGCGGTGTTCCGTGACCGCACCCGCGAGGTCGAGTCGGATCGGCTCAAGACCGAGTTCATCGGCACCGTTTCGCACGAGTTGCGCACGCCGATGACATCAATCAAGGGGTTCACGCAGCTCCTGGCAATGGGCAGCCTGGGACCAATCAACGAGACGCAGAAAGAGTTCCTTGGCATTATCCACTCGAATGCCGAGCGTATGATTGCGATTATCAATGACTTGCTCGACATCACCAAGATCGAGACGGGAAGCGTCGAACTCGAGATCCGTCCGCTCCATGTTGCAGAAACCCTCAGCACCGTGATGCTCGACCTTCAGCCGAAAATCCAGGATCGGCAACAACACCTGTCGTTGAGCATCCCCGCCGGATTGCCGCTCGTGCGCGCCGACGCGCGACGCTTCAACCAGATTCTGTTCAACATTGTATCGAATGCGGTCAAATACACGCCGCGCGGCGGTTCGATCACCATCGAGGCGCACGAAGTCGCTACCGAGGCGGTTCCCGAAGAAGAACGCGACGGGTTGCGACCCGGTCGCTATGTGCAGATCGATGTGCGCGATACCGGCGTTGGGATTGCGCCAGAAGACGTTTCACGCATCTGGGAGCGGTTCTACCGCACCGAAAATCCGCTCAAGGTCGAAGCCGGCGGCACCGGTCTCGGTCTGTCGCTGGTCAAACCCCTCATCAAACTCCTCGGCGGGCGCATCTGGGTCGAGAGCCGGCTCAACGAAGGCAGCGTTTTCCACTTTGTGCTGCCAGCGGTGTGACCCAGTGCCCAGGTGACCGTCACCGTCTGAAGGGTGGGCGGCTCAGCCCGAAGGTTCAGCGTCGGGCTGAGCGCACGAAGGGCGCGGTCGCGCCCTCGCTCCGGCGCATGCGCTCGCCCCGCGTCAGCGGAGCTTCGTCCACGCAGCGCGGGCGTTATGGGATGTGAATAATTATTCCGCTATCTGCCTTGCAGCCCGGCGACTAAAGTCGCGGGCTCCTGCTGCAAAGCCCGCCTGCGCGGGCTGGGCACGGCGATACCGGATTAATTTCTCAAAAGCCATTACGTCCGCGCGGGCGCCGTCTGCCAGAACCATAGTGGTTCCTGTCAATCATGCCTGCCTGCACCCTGGTCGGAACCATCCACAGTGACGGTCATCTGCACCCATAATTTTCACTATTCTACCAGATGAAACTTGACAAAGTTTCAATGTTAGAGTAACCTAATGCCACAGGTTAACCTTTGCTCATCATGCGCTGGCGCGCCACGAGTGCAGACTGCGGGCAACAATCACGGTTACGCTGCACGGTTCCTGGTCTGTCGGAAGTCAGGCAGTATTGTTCACCATCTGGAAAGGATATGTCCATCATGCACCGGATACCACGGTTTCTGGCATTTCGTCTGATGCTCCTTGCGATGAGCATGGCGCTGATCGCAGCCTGTGGCGGGCAGCCAGCCGCTGCCCCGCCGACGACGGCGCCTGAGCAACCCACAACC
>DAOTWI010000062.1:0-7960 GCA_034436075.1 Roseiflexus sp. | reverse complement strand
CGGCAACTCCGCCGGGAAGCGCGCCAGCGCAGACGTCCTCGCGTCCGCTGACGCCGACGTTCTACCAGTGGATCGTCGATCTCCATCCGGCGATCCCACAGGTCAATAGCACATTCGAGGGATTGAACTTCCAGATTGCGCCGGTGCAGGGGTTCGGCATCGAACGTTTCGTGGCGGAGGCGAAGAACCAGGAAAGCACCTGGGATGTGTACGTCGGCATGACGCCGTTCGTCGAGATGAGCCAGTTGATCAAGGCGGATGTGATCGAACCATGGGACGACTATATTCCCAAAGATGTGCTCGACGATTTCCTCCCGCCAATCCGTGAAGAGTGCACGGTGAACGGTAAACTCTACAACTGGCCCTTCTTGCTCGACGTCATTGGCATGGCCTGGAACAGTAATCTGACCGACAAGGCAGGGATTACGACCGTTCCGGCGACCTGGGACGAATACCTGGCGAATGCGAAGCAGGTGGTCGACTCTGGCGCGGCGCCGTATGGCGCAACCTACGACGCGCGCGGCTGGCGTTCGCTGGCGCCATTCACTCATAGCCTGAGCACGAATGTATACACCTCCGAAGGTCTCTTCGATTTTACCAGCGAGCCAGCTGTCGAGGCGCTCATACTGATGAAGAAGATCAAGGACCTGGCGAACCCCGATATTCTCAATGAAGGCACGACCGACGGCGGCGTGAATAATACGCCGGACGAAGGCGCGTTTGCTGCGCAGCAGGTTGCCTACTACACGAAGTACTTCAACGCGCCGCTCCGCTTCGCGCAGACCGGCGGCTTCTCCGACAAACTGCAGATGGCGGGGTTGCCGCGTTTTGCCAATAGCCAGGGCGGCACCGTCTTCTGGACGACGGGCGCGTGTCTGTTCAAGTATGGGAAGAACAAGGAGAAGGCCGTCGAGTATGTGCGGGCGCTGACCTACAATCAGCAGATCTGGAAGGACTCGATTGCCGGATCGCCGACAGCCCATCCCGGACAGTTGCCGCCCTACAAGTCGGTCTATGCGGAGTGGGAAGCGAACAAGCCCGATTGGATGCCGCCCTTCGTGGCGCTGGTGCGGGAGCAGTTCGAGCGGGCACGGGCGATCACGAATCACCCCTTCGGTCTGACGCAATTCGTGATTGGCAAGCCGTACTGGGAGGAATATCTCACCGGCAAAGAGTCGGACCCGCGCGCCGCGTTGCAAAAGGCGAAAGACGCGGTGGCGGCGGAGATCGCCAAAGCGGGGTAGGTTGGCAGCAAGTGAGGGGACCGTCACCGGTCGCTCAAGGCGCAGAGAAACCTTCCTCCTTTGCGCCTTTGTGTGAGAATAACAGCGCACACAAAGGCGCAGCGGTACAGAGAAGAAACGGCAGGACGGCACGGTTGGCAGGTGCGGGTGACGGTCACCTACTGTGAGAGGCGCGTATGGCGACAGTTGCTTCCAGAGTGGCGAGTGCAGCGCGCA
The DNA here is from genome assembly GCA_034436075.1 of Roseiflexus sp. Taxonomy (GTDB): domain Bacteria; phylum Chloroflexota; class Chloroflexia; order Chloroflexales; family Roseiflexaceae; genus Roseiflexus. Next base: position 6,500 of record DAOTWI010000062.1, on the reverse strand, counting down.
CATGGCGTTCAACGTATCGCCTGAGCGATTACGCCAATGTTCTCTTCCTTATTCCAGCAACGTTCTTCTTTATCGGCTGGCAGATTTATCCAATCCTTCGCGTTTTTGCTCTGAGTTTCACCGATTACAAATACCTCGAGCGCAATCCGCCCGATTTCGTCGGGTTGCAAAATTATGTCAATGCGCTCAACGACCCGCTCTTTCACGTCGGCCTGCTGCGCGCCTTCGCCTTCACTGTCGCGTTCGTGCCGCTCACCATCCTGCTCCCGCTTGTTCTGGCAGTGCTCATCGATCGGGTTGCGTCCCCTTGGCTCTCGTCATTCTATCGCATCGTCCTGCTCATCCCCGCCGTCATTCCCGGTCCGTTGGTGTTTGTGCTCTGGAAGTGGCTCTTCGACTTCCAGATCGGTCCGATCAACACCATGCTGGTCGAGTGGTTGGGACTGTTCACCCGCCAGACGGCGCCGCAGTGGCTGGGGGGTACGCCGCTGTCGCTGCCGGCGGTGATCATCATGGAAGTCTGGTGGGGGCTTGGGTATCACACGATGTTCTTTCTTGCCGGCCTCGCGGCGATTCCCAAAGACCTTTCGGAGCAGGCGCGCATCGATGGCGCAAACGAGTGGCAACTGTTCTGGCGCGTCATTGTGCCGCGCCTCCTGCCAATTCTCTCCATTCTGGTCGTCCTGCGCTTTGGCACGGCGATGTCGGTGATCGACGAGTATCTGATCTTCGGCGGGTTTCAACGCACCTCACCGACCTATACCTGGACGGTGTATATGTACGATCTGGCGTTCCGCATCGGCGACTGGTTGCAGGGGTATGCCGCTGCAATCGGCTGGCTCGGTGCGGCGGTGATGATGGTGTTTGTGATCGGAATGCTCTATGTGTTCCGCTCGCGCGACTAGAGGGAGGCACATCGTGGCTGTGACGATCCAGCGTCATCACCGGCGCCGTTTCCCTACAGGTCTTATCGCCAAACACGCGGTGATTAACCTGGGAGTGGTGATCATCCTGCTGCCGCTCCTCTGGGTGCTGCTCATGTCGGTCAAGTCGCTGCCGGAGTCGTACACGACGAATTTCTGGCCCCGCCAGTTCGATTTCAGCCACTACGGATTCGTGCTCACCCGCATTCAGACGCTGCCTCAGAATATGTTCAACAGCATCTTCGTGACGCTGGCAACCGTTGCGATCACGACGTTCTGCGCCATTCTCGGCGGCTATGCGCTGGTGCATGTGAAATTGCCCGGACGGATGCTGTTGATCTGGCTGTTGATTGCGTCGCTCTTCTTTCCGACGCGCCTGCTCTCGCTGATTTCAATCTATGAGATTCAACGACAACTTGGCTTGCTCAACACGGTCGTCGGGCTGATCTTTCCGTATGTCACCCTGAACCTGGCGGTCAGCATCCTGATCATGCGCGGAATCTTCGAGCAGTTGCCGCACGAACTGGTCGAAGCCAGCCGCATCGACGGCTGCGGACCCTGGCGCACGCTGTTTCTGGTGCTCCTGCCGCTCCTGCTCAACGGCATCGTGGTGGTGTCGATGGTCAATTTCGTCGGGGTGTGGGGCGAGTATCTGCTGGCAGTGACCCTGACGAACGATCAGGCGACGCGCACGTTGCCGGTGGTGCTGGCGTCGGCGCACTCCGGCATGGGGCAGTGGGCATACCCGCGCATCGCCGCGGTGTATGTGATCGCCGTCACTCCTGGTATTATTATCTTCGCCCTCTTCCAGCGTCTCTACTTCAAGGGATTGACGGAGGGCGCGATCAAACTGTGAGAAGGAGCACACCATGCACCTGGTTGAGAATCCCGCCGGAGGATTTGCCTTTCTGCCAGGCGGTTCGCCCTATTCTGCGGGCGTCGTCGCGTTGCCCGGCTTCGAGATCGTGCGCGCAACCCTTCAGCGCCCACTGCCGTACCGCGACGGATTCGCCCGGATCGACCGCCATCTGGAGTCGATCGGACGACCATCTGCCGCGCTCTGCGCCATCGAGTTGCGCTCCCCAAAACCCTGGAGCATGGAAGATTTCGGCGTCTTCAATGCGGGGTATCGCGTCGAACTGGAAGCGCGCGGCATTCTGCTCGACGGGACGAACCCGGTTGCACGCACGAATGTGGCACCTACCTTTGCACCGCCGGCGGAACCCTCGCTCTACGCCTTCTCCTACACGATCCCGTCATCGCTGGCTGGACGTACATTCGTCATTGCAGGCGCCGGCGATCTCGACGAGCGCGGGATCGTGGCGGAGGGTCAGACCTCGCCCGAAGCGATGCGCACCAAGGCGGCGTTTGTGATGGACGTCATGCTGAAGCGGCTGGCGGCGCTGGGATGCGGGATTGATGATGTGACCGATATGGCGGTCTACTCGGTGCACTCGCCACTCGATTTTCTGACCGATACGTTGCTTGCGCCGCTCGGCGCCGTCGCCGTGCATGCGTTTCAGTGGTACTACAGCCGCCCGCCGGTGATCGGTCTGGAGTTCGAGGTCGATATGCGCGGCGTGCGCCAGGACGTGCGTCTCTGGTGACCGGGGGCGACATGATGAATGCCTTGCCTCGTCACCGTCTCGCGCACCTGCCGCCAGCATGGTCGGTAGGCGATGATCCTTTCGCCTGGGACTGGACGCGGTTGCCGGCAATCACGCCGTTCATCCTCGCCGACGGTAGCGGACCGGCGCTCCAGCAAACGGCGGCGCGCCTGGGGTATGATGCCGGTTGCCTGTATGTCCGGTTCGACTGCGAGGACTGCGACATTTGGGGTACGTACCGCGAGCGTGATGAACCGATCTATGATGAAGAGGTCGTCGAACTGTTCATCAGCCCTGGCGCCGAGACGCCAGCCGAGTATTTCGAGTTCGAGATCAGTCCGAATGGCGTCTTTTTCGATGCACGGATCAGCAATCCGCACGAAGATCGCGCCACGCTGCGCGTCGATCTGGCGTGGAATGCCGATGCGCGCTGGTGGGCGCGCCGCGAGGACGATGCCGGTCGCTGGACGGCGATCCTGGCGCTGCCCTGGCGCTGCCTGGCTTCCGAACCGCTCCCATCCGTCTGGCGCGCCAATCTGTTTCGGATCGAACGTCCACGCAACGGCGAACCGGAATTCAGTTGCTGGTCGCCGACGTTGACAACGCCTGCCGACTTTCACAAACCATCCCGCTTCGGCTATCTGACACTCGCAGAACACGACGTTGAGAGGACTCGCAATGCAGCGATTGAAAGATAAAGTTGCGCTCATCACCGGCGCCGCGCGCGGCATTGGGCGCGGGATTGCGCTCTGCATGGCGGAAGAGGGCGCCGATGCGGCGCTCAATGATCTGCCGCTGACGATGCCGGGCATGGTCGATGTGCGCTCGACTGCTGCCGAGATCGAGGCGTTGGGACAGCGCGCGCTGGCACTGTACGGCGACGTGTCGGATCGCGACGAGGTCGAACGGATGGTTGCGGCAGCCGTTGAGCACTTCGGACGGATCGATATTGTGGTCGCGAATGCGGCATTTTCGATCCGGGAACTGGTGGTGGAGGCGCAATGGGAGCACGTGCTGCGGACGATTGAGGTGACGCAGTTCGGCGTCTTTCACACCTGCCAGGCGGCGGCGCGCCACATGGTCGCGCGCGGCGGTCCAGGCAAGATCATTATCATCGGGTCGATCCTCTCGCAGATTCCGCTGCCAACCAGCGCCGCCTACAACATGGCAAAAGCCGCAGTCAACCACCTGGCATCGACGCTGGCGGCTGAACTGGCGCCCTACCGGATCAACGTCAACGTTATCAATCCAGGGCATATCGACACACCAGGCGAGCGCAAGTTCGCCTCCGAAGAAGAGTTGCAGCGCGCGGCGCAGCAGATCCCCTGGGGGCGCCTGGGAACGCCGCGCGATATCGGGCGCGCGGCGGTGTTCCTCGCCAGTGATGACGCCGATTATATGACCGGCAGCGCCATCTACGTGGACGGCGGGTATCGGGTGGGGATGCGGTTGTATCAGTAGCGTCCACTATGCCGCGCCCACTGCCAGCACGTGCAATTCGGGAAGCGTCCCGTCTTCCTGCGGCGGCTCCTGGGGCGTCGACTGGCTGCGCTGCACGATGAAGCGTAACAGGCGAACGGTGCGCTGCGCGTCGTCCGACAGCGCGGCTTCTTCGAGATCAGCGATGAGCGCCAGCACATCGGCTGGCACGAGGCGGCTGGCGTGCTGCGCGATGAAGATTTTGTCGTGGCTGGTGCGATCATACTGTTCTCCGGGCAGGAACAACTCTTCGTACAGTTTTTCGCCCGGCCGCAATCCAACAAAGGCGATATCAATGTCGCGCCCCACCTGCAACCCGGAGAGTTCGATCATGTCGCGCGCCAGGTCGAGAATCTTCACCGGCTCTCCCATGTCGAGCGTAAACACCTCGCCGCCTCGACCGAGCGCCGCCGCCTGAAGCACCAGTTGCACCGCTTCAGGAATCGTCATGAAATAGCGCCGCATCTCCGGATGGGTGACCGTCACCGGTCCGCCCGCGGCGATCTGTTGCTTGAACGTCCACACCACGCTGCCGCGGCTGCCGAGCACATTGCCGAAGCGCACCGCCATGAACGCTCGACCGCTGAGTTTCGCGGCATGGTGAACCAGCAGTTCGGCAGCGCGCTTGCTGCTCCCCATCACACTGGTCGGGTTGACGGCTTTATCGGTGGAAATCATCACAAAGCGTTCCACGCCGGTCACAATCGAGGCATCGAGCAGATTGCGCGTTCCGAGCACATTATTGGTCACCGCCTCGACCGGGTTAGCCTCCATGAGCGGCACATGCTTATGGGCTGCCGCGTGGAAGACGATCTCCGGACGGTACTGCTCGAACACGGCATGGATCCGTTCGGTGAAGCGAATATCGGCGATCACCGTATGCAGGATGGGCATGCCGCGCGGCGCCTCCGCGCCATTGGCATGGTCCGGGTGATAGCGCGCAGCGTGTAACCACTGCTGTAATTCGTTATGAATGGAAAAAACGCTATTTTCGCCATGCCCGAGAATGATCAGTTCCGCCGGTTCATAGCGCAGCACATGGCGGCAGATTTCGCTCCCAATCGAGCCGCCGCCGCCAGTGACCATCACGCGCCGCCCACGGATCAGGGCGCTGACTGCCTGCATATCGGTTTTGATCGGCGCGCGCCGGAGCAGGTCTTCGATCTGCACATCGCGGATGTGGTTGACGCTGAAGCGACCATCGACCAATTCGGCGATGCCGGGAATAATTTTCGTGTGCGCACCGGCGCGTTCACAGATGCTCACAATGTCGCGGATCGTCTTGCCGGGGGCGCTTGGCATGGCGATGATGACTTCGTTGATATGATGTTCGGCGACCAGGCGCGGAATGGCGTGGCGATCGCCCAGCACCGGCGCGCCATTGATCCGCACGCCATGCTTGTGCGGGTTGTCATCGACGAAGCCGACGATCACGGTATTCCGGCGGGCGACGCGCATGCTCTGGACAATCATCGCGCCTGCCTCGCCGGCGCCCATGATCAGCACCCGATGGTCGCCGGGCTGCGGATGGCGCCGGGGCGAACGATGAAAGCGCGCATGCAGGCTCAGCCGCGGCAATGTTGTCAGCGCCAGGGCGGGCAAAACGAAAATCAGCGGAACCGAGAGCGGCGCTACCGGCGTTGTCGTGACGATGCGGCTGAGCATCACAAGCAGTTCAAGAATGATGGCAGCGAACACGAGCGCGAACGCCAGCAGGCTAAACTCATAGAACGACGCATAACGCCAGTACTGCGCATAGACTCCCATCAGCGCAAAGATGGCAGGAACAATGATCACGGCTGCGCCGGCAAACAGTGCGAACGACTCCCAGTACTCCTTCAGATCGAGGCGTTCGAGGCGCAAAGCATACCCGATGAACGCAGCAATGATCAGCGCCAGAGCATCTATTCCAAAGAAATGGAATGCAGGCGTAGCGCGTTGCATCCTGTGCCTCCTTCTAACATGCCCAGGGCGCCACTCCAAACCGCAGCAGGTAGTAGAGCGTCTTGAAGAGTTCGCCCGGCACAATGTGACGACCTTCTGGATCACGCCACCAGTCGGCTGGAGAGTAGGGCGGGTTGCGCGGACCATCATAGAGCGCCACGACCCCCGTATTCGCCAGATGGCGGTTGATCACGCACATCGCGCGCCGGCTGTGGGGCCAGTCGGTCACAATGAGCAGCCGTTCGACTTTGCGCTCCTGCGCCATCCGTGCGATCGCGCGCCCGTCGGTCCAGGTGCTGTCGGTGATCACTGGTACGAATGCAGAGTCAGGCACGCCCTGCTCGATTGCCAACTGCCGCGCCTGCTGCACAACCAGCGATCCGCCAGGCGTCTCGCCGGTGCGCCAGATTTCACGCGCATATCCCTCTCGATAGAGATCGATGGCGTGCTGATCGCGCAACGGAAACCCGCCGCCCAACACCACAATCGCATCAGCGTGCGCCGGACGCCCCGGCAGCGCCAGCAGACCGCCGAGCGCCGGCAGCCA
>DAOTWI010000061.1:0-1938 GCA_034436075.1 Roseiflexus sp. | reverse complement strand
GGCGCCGGCGCTGCCACCTCCGCACCCGGCAGCGCGCCGTCCTGCACAATGCGCCCTTCGACCTGCGGGCTGACTGGTGAGCGGGACTGGATGTACTCCACCAGGACGTCGGCATCAATAAAGCCGGTGTCCACCCTGTTGGTTCCCTGTTGCAGCACGCTGTAGCCGTCGCCGCCGTTTGCGATGAAGTTGTTTACCGCTACGCGATAGGTGGCGTTCGGATCAAGCGCAACGAATCCGCCTCTGCCGTCGGAGACCTGGATGCCGGTGATGCGGCTCCCGGCTGGCGCTGAGGAGTTCCAGCTGTAGCGCATACCGCCAACATGCGGGAAGCGTCCATCAGCGCGATCGACCCGGCTGACACCGTTCTCCAGCGCCTCCTTCACCTGCGCGCCGGTCAGGGTCAGCGCGACGAGCGTGTTGCCGAAGGGCATCACTTCGAGCACCTGACCAAGCGTGATTCGACCGGCGGGGATGCTGGTGCGAATGCCGCCACCGTTCATAATCGCCAGTTGCGCGCCGACCGGCGCCGCTTTTGCCAGCATCGAGTCGGTGATCAGATTCCCCAGATTTGTTTCCCGCGCACGCACATCGGCGCGCTCACCGTTGAGCGCCACCCGTGTCTCGCCAACCGGCGTGGCGCGCAGCTGATCCAGGGGACCGCGGAAGGTTCTGATCCGGTTCTCGAACCCGCCATCAGGCTCAATTCTTGGCAATACTTCGGTGGGACGCCCGGCAACCACACGTGTAATCTCGCCGCTGGCATCGAAGCCGATCGTCAGATCGCCAAGCCAGCGCCCCCATTCCCAGTCGTGCGCCACGATCACCGGCTTGCGCGAGGGCGAGGCGATGACTTCGGGGTAGGGGCGATCCGGCGCCTGCGGATTGACCATCGGTCCCATCGGGGTATGGCTGTGCCCGCCGATGATGACCGACAGACCATCCACCCGACGCGCCAGTTCGCGATCCGCCTGGATGCCGACGTGGGTCAGTGCGATGATTTTGTTGACCCCATCACGGCGCAGCGACTCGACCCCCAGGCGCACAGCTTCGATATAGTTGGTAAATCTCACATTAGGACCGGGGCTGCTGAGCACTGGCGTGTCTTCGGTCGTCACACCGATGATCCCGATCGGTTGATTGCCCGCCCAGACGACGACCCACGGCTTGATCAGACCGAACAGCGGCGACGTGCGATCCACCTGAATGTTAGCGCCGACCAATGGAAAGGTTGCGCCGCGCGCAAAATCCGCCAGCGCCGCCGGTCCCAGGTTGAACTCGTGGTTGCCAATTGCCATAGCATCATACTTGAGCACATTGTAGAACTCAAGGTCTGCCAACCCGCGATACTGGTTGAAATAGAGCGTTCCCTGGAACACGTCGCCAGCGTCGAGCAGCAACTGGTTGCCGCCCTCCCGTCGAATGGCATCGATCAGCGTCTTGCGCCGTGAGACGCCGCCGTGCACAGGGTTGGCGCCGCTGAACACCGGCTCGATGCGCGCGTGGTGGTCGTTCGTGTGCACGATGCGCAGGGTATAGACTTCCGGACCGGCGCCGTGCACCGTCAGCGCCGTCGCCAGATAGGCGATCGTTCCTGATCCGACCGCCATCGTCTTCACGAACGTGCGCCGCGAGATCGTGGGTAGAGACATGTCCTTTCTCCTCCGGCTCTTCTCATACTGGCAGTAGAAATGGAGCGAGAGTACTATACCACATTCTGAAAGGGGGATATGCAGAGGAATCAAAAAGGCTCACGAAGGTGAGCCTTTCTGCCGCCATTGTTGGCGGGCCCGACGGGATTCGAACCCGCGCTCTGAGCCTTGACAGGGCTCCATGTTAACCGCTACACCACGGGCCCGTATGGTTTGGTGACCCCAGCGGGATTCGAACCCGCGATCTCCACCTTGAGAGGGTGGCGTCCTAGGCCGCTAGACGATG